>NZ_DAIQRQ010000073.1:20619-21738 GCF_036786105.1 Ohtaekwangia sp. | reverse complement strand
CGGATAACAAATAACGATTAACGCTACATCCCTAAGTGCCTGACTAACAATCATTAGTTCTAAATGTTTTTTCAAAAAGATTCTATCAACAGCTTGCAACTCCTCAAAAAATGATTTTATCTTTGGATCACAGGAATGACAGAAATGAAAATTAACAACACATCCTTTTACTTTTACTACTACTTTTTTAGACCCCAGACGGGACTCTAAGAGTGGTGTGTTGTTAGATAAAAATAACAGATAAACTCAGAAAAGTCCCGGCAAAACCGGGACTTTTTGCTTATAAGGACTTTTTGTAAAAAATGGCGAAGAAGAAAAAACTAAAGATTGCAATTCAGGGTATCACGGCCAGCTTTCACGAAGTAGCAGCGCTTACCTATTTCAATGAACCCATTGAAACGGTAGAGTGCCTTTCATTTCATCAACTATGCGAAAGCCTGAAGCACGATTATAGCGACTATGCCGTGATGGCGATTGAGAACTCTATAGCAGGAAGTATTTTACCGAACTACTTTCTGTTGCAAGACTATCACTTCAACATTATTGGCGAATTATACCTTCCCATTCACATGCACTTGCTGGCATTGCCCGGCACGAAGCTATCGGATATAAAAACAATCGAGTCGCACCCGATGGCTATCCGTCAGTGTACAGAATTTCTGCATGCATTAAAGGGTGTTGAGATCCGCGAAAGCGATGATACGGCACTTTCTGCCAAGCGTGTAAAAGAATTTAAACTCAAAGATACAGCCGCTATCGCGAATGAGTTTGCCGCAAAGAAATTCGGATTACAAATACTGGAGAAGCGTATCGAAACGCATAAGAAAAACTTCACGCGCTTTCTGGTGCTCACCAAGCGAAGCAAAGGCAAAATCGATAGCAATAAGGCATCGCTATGTTTTGAAGTCGCCAACGAAGTGGGAAGTCTGGCCGATGCATTAACAACATTCAAAAACAATAGCATTAACCTGACGAAGATCCAGTCTATACCGATTATCGGCAGACCGAGCGAGTATTCCATCCACATCGATGTAGAGTGGAAGAGACGCAAGAACTACGACACCGCGATGAGCGAGGTGCTGCGACAAGTAAAAAATCTCAATGTGCTGGGAGAGTATA
>NZ_DAIQRQ010000073.1:9680-20519 GCF_036786105.1 Ohtaekwangia sp. | reverse complement strand
AAAACTTTCCGACTTCCGGACTTCCCGTCTTCCCGACTTAACACGAACGAGTATGATAAAAACAGCCAACAGAATCGCGAACGTAGAAGAGTACTATTTCAGCAGAAAGCTTGCTGAGGTGCGTGGGTTGGATACACCGGAGCTTCGCGTTATCAACCTTGGAATCGGTAGCCCCGATCAGGCACCATCATCGGGTGCGATTGATGCATTGATCGCGTCTGCTAAAAATCCTGCGAATCATGGCTACCAGAATTACAAAGGTATACCTGCCTTCCGTAAAGCGATTGCTGATTTTTACCAAACGACTTATAACACAACGCTTGATCCTGAAACGATGATTCTGCCGTTGATGGGATCGAAAGAAGGTATTATGCACATCGCGATGGCTTTTGTGAATGAGGGTGAAGAAGTGTTGATTCCCAATCCTGGTTATCCTACATACTCTTCGGTAGCAAACCTGGTAGGAGCGAAGCTGAGGCCATACGATTTGAAAGAAGAACTGAACTGGGGCATTGATGTAGAAGCACTGAAGAAAAGTGACCTTTCAAAAGTAAAGATCATGTGGGTGAATTTTCCGCACATGCCTACGGGCCGTGTAGCGTCACGCGAAGAACTGAAAGAGTTGGTAGACCTGGCGCGCAAGCATCAGTTTCTCATCGTAAACGACAACCCCTATAGTCTTGTGTTGAACGATAACCCGATGAGCATTCTGTCTATTGAAGGAGCAGATGAAGTGGCGCTGGAATTGAATTCACTCAGCAAGTCGCACAACATGGCTGGCTGGCGATTGGGATGGGTTGCCGGAAAGAAGGAATTGATTGAAGCTGTATTGAAAGTGAAAAGCAATATGGATTCAGGTATGTTTCTGGGCTTACAACATGCGGCCACCGAAGCATTAAAGAGCGGACAGGAATGGTTCACTTCTTTGAACAAAGTATATGCAGAACGCAAAGCAGTAGCCAGGAAATTACTGGATGTATTGGGATGCACCTATTCTGAAAAACAATCAGGCTTGTTTGTTTGGGCAAAGGCTCCTGCACATATACGCGATGTGGAGAAGTGGATTGATGAGATTCTTTACGGAACCAAAGTATTCATTACACCAGGTTTCATTTTTGGTGAAGCCGGCAGAAGGTATATACGCATCTCTCTTTGCTGCACGGTAGAATCGCTCAACCAGGCACTCTCACGCGTAGAGGATTTTTTGAAGAGGGCACCTGCTGAGAAACAACTATCGGACGTAAAATAGACATAGACAACTATAGATCTCTGTTGTAATAAACGGAAATCATAACGAAAAAAGATTATGAAAGTAACAGTAGTCGGATTGGGATTGATAGGCGGCTCCATCGCAATCGACTTGCGCAAAGCAGGAGTGGCGACAGAACTTGTGGGGATTGACCTGAATACCAATCATGCTTTGAAGGCTGTAGAGCTCGGGCTGGTAGACAAGATACTTACAGAAGACAAAGCTTTATCGCAAGCTGATATCGTAATCCTGGCTATTCCCGTAAATGCGCTGTGTCAGTTATTGCCTTCTGTGTTGGATACTGTGAAATCAACCGCTGTAGTGATTGATACCGGTTCTACGAAAAGCCTTATTTGCCGCACCGTGGCTGGTCATCCCAAGCGTTCACAACTGGTAGCCGCACACCCGATCGCTGGTACCGAAAACTCTGGTCCGGAAGCAGCCTTCAGTGGGTTATTCAGAAATAAAACCAACATCATCTGCGAGAAAGAAAAATCTTCTGACCACGCACTGGAAGTAGCCATGCGCGCATTCAATGCACTGGGCCTTCGCACCATCTTTATGGAAGCCGAAGAGCACGACAAGCACGTAGCCTATGTATCGCATCTTTCGCACGTGAGTTCTTTCCTGTTAGGGCAAACCGTGCTTGACATCGAGAAAGACGAGAAAAATATATTCGCCCTGGCAGGCAGCGGTTTTGCTTCGACTGTGCGTCTTGCAAAAAGCTCACCTGAAATGTGGGCTCCTATATTTGAGCAGAATCAGGAATATTTAAGTCAGGCTTTGCTGGAGTATATCATGCACCTGCAGCGTTTTCACTATCACCTCATGAAGCGCGACATCAAAGAGCTTAACCGCATCATGTCGGGTGCCAACGAGATCAGGCGCGTGCTGGATGGTATAGAGCTGAAAACAAAAATTCAGAATGAAATGCAGCAGGCTGAACAACCGGTGAAACAATAATCATAACTATATAAATCAAAAATTGTAAATACTCTAACACCGCATCATCGTATGAAACATTCATTAAAACTTCAATCAATCTCTTCCTGGTTGCCAACGGCCAGCAAGCCCGTTATTATCAGTGGCCCTTGCAGTGCCGAAACCGAAGAGCAAACAGTAGCTACTGCCAAGCAACTGGCAGCCACCGGTAAAGTACACGCATTGCGTGCCGGTATATGGAAGCCGCGCACACGCCCCGGCCAATACGAAGGTTCAGGCGAAGAAGGCCTGAAATGGCTGGCGACTGCAAAGAAAGAAACAGGTTTGCCAATCACTACCGAAGTGGCCAATGCCGCGCACGTAGAAGCTGCTTTGAAGGCCGGTGTAGATATACTCTGGATCGGTGCACGTACTACTGTGAACCCCTTCTCTGTGCAGGAAGTTGCTGATTCATTGAAGGGTGTAGATATACCGGTAATGGTGAAGAATCCGATCAACCCTGATCTGGAACTGTGGATCGGTGCATTGGAGCGTCTCAACAAAGCCGGCATTACCAAGATGGCTGCTATACACCGGGGGTTCTCTTCTTTCGAAAAAGGCCCGTTCCGCAATGCTCCGATGTGGGATATGGGTATAGAACTAAAAACCCGTATACCTGAGCTGGATATCATTTGCGACCCCAGCCACATTGCCGGTAACCGCGAATTGATCGCGTTGATATCACAAAAAGCACTCGACCTTGATATGGCAGGTTTGATGATTGAAAGTCACATCAACCCGGATGCCGCATGGAGTGATGCAAAACAGCAGGTAACACCGGCTGTATTGGGCAAGATCATCGAAGGTCTGGTAGTTCGTACGGTTTCTTCTGACGATAAGGCATTTAAAGATACGCTGAGCATTCTGCGCGAGCAGATCGACCAGTTGGATGATGAGATTATGTCGAAACTGGCTTCGCGTATGAAGATATCTGAAAAGATCGGTCAGTACAAGCGCGATAACAACGTTACAATCCTGCAGGTGAATCGTTGGGAAGAGATCGTTCAGACACGCATTACCCTGGGTAAGGCAATGGGGCTAAGCGAAGAGTTCACCAGCGAGTTGCTGAAGATCATTCATAATGAATCGATCCAGATTCAAACCAAAGTAATGAACAAGGTAGCCGAGCGCGTTTAGCGAAATACCGGTTTAAGCTTTTCTAAAAGCGGGCAAGATTTCTTGTTCGCTTTTTTTATTTATAGCCTCGTTAATTCTAGGCTTTTAAATAAAATATTACACTGCGGGGATAGGCACTTTGCTTTTTAGTATTTTGAACATCAAATATACCCTTTATCTGCTCTACTCTATGATTCGTTCCCTGCTGCTGGTCATAAGCATCATGCTTGTGACCATCGCCTCTGCGCAAAAAATTCCATTGATCAATTCCGGTGAGGTAATCGAACAGGCCAAAGTGCTGTACGATTCAGGAAAATATGAAGATGCCATTCGTACATTCCTCACCGTGCCGAAGCGTGACACCAACTATGTATACATGCTCACCGAGCTGGCACTCGCGTATAATGCCAATCAGCAATACGACAAAACCATTGCTGTATGTGAAGAAGCCCTTCAGAAACCACAGAGTCATCGCTCGCACTTGCTGCGATCACAAGCTGTAGCATTGGATAAAAAAGGTGACTTCGAAAAATCAGTAGACCTCTTTCAAAAATCTATAGCACAATATCCGTTTGATGCTTCACTTATTTATAACCTGGGTATAACATACTATAATCACAAAGATTACGAGAAAGCAATCGACTGCTTTTTTAAAGTGCTTGCTATTAATCCGTTTCACGGTGGCAGCCACCTCAACCTCGGGCGCGTTGCCGTTGGCCAGGGCCATAAGACACATGCTATGCTGGCGTTTGGTGTATACTTGGCCGTGAACAATGAAGACAACGATCGCCTGGTATATATCGATAAAGTAGTATCGAACCAGATACAGGATGAAGGTTCACTATCGCCAATCAGTGTAAATAATTGCGAGAAGCTCGATCAGATTATACGCGCGAAGATCGCACTCGATAAAAACTTCAAGTCAAAAGTAGATGTAGATGCTCCCGTAGTGAAGCAATACGAAATGCTCTTCGAACAATTGAACATGCTCAATGCATCGGCTGAAGACCGCTGGGTAAATTACTACCTCCCTTTCTATAAGGCTATCAAACAACAGAATCTGACCGAGCCGTTTATGTATCACATTCTTGCATCGGCTGCCAACGATGCGGTAAAGAAGTGGAGAAAGAAAAACGATAAAGCACTCAGTACTTTTTATACAGCTGCCAATACAGAATTAAAAAGTATACGTGCTACGTTGCAAGCTCCAGAAGTTGGTTTTAGCAAGCCGGTACAGGCATGGTATGACGATAATCACAGGTTGGATGCCCTTGGCGCAGCGGAAGGCGAAAAGCGCACCGGTCGGTGGGTGTATTTTCATAATAATGGCGAACGTTCTGCCGAAGGTGAATACAGTGCAGCAGGTGAAAAGATTGGAACATGGAAATATTACCTGAACACGGGTGCTATAAAGAGTATTGAAAACTCTGAGAGTGGTGAGGTAACAGTATATTTCCCGGAGGGGGCCAGGCGGCAACACTTCTTTTTAAAGAATGATGAGATTGAAGGAGAAGTAGAATTATACCATGCTTGTGGCGGAGTTCGCGAGAAGCTGCTTTATAAGGCAGGCAAGCGTCATGGTAAAGGCCAGTCATACTTTCCTAGTGGGAAAGTAGATATGACGTATGAGTATGCGGATGATAAAGCGGTGGGTGACTTTACCAGTTATTTCGAGAATGGTCAGATATATTCTGTAACCAAGTATAAGAACGATCTGCGCGAAGGGCCTTACGTAGAGTATTACGCCAGCGGAAAACTTAAGATGAAAGGCACTTATGCCAGCGACCATTCTACCGGCACATGGATGTATTATTATCCAACCGGCCGCCTGGAGAAGACGGGTGCTTTTAAAAACGGAACATCCGTTGGCGAATGGGTCTTCTACGATGCAAGAGGTGTTGTTACGGAGAAACGTAACTTCAATGCCGAAGGACTATACCACGGTGATGATACTTTTTTTACCGATGGAAAAGTAACATCCGTTCAGACGTATAAAAATGATGTGCTCAACAAAGTAGTATACTTCGATAAAGATGGGAAGGAGCTGGGTAAATATGATGTGAGTGGTAGCTCAGCCAGTGCTAAAACTTTTTATGCTACGGGCCAATTGAATGGCGAAGGTTCTTATAAGAAAGGAAAGATTGAAGGGCTCTGGAAATATTATCAGCCGGAGGGGACGAAGCTGAGTGAGTATACATACGTGAATGGTTTGGCACAGGGAGAGGCCACCCAGTATTACCGGCACGGACAAAAGAAGTATATATTTCAATATAAAGATAACCAACTGCACGGGTACTATCAGGAATTTCATCCCAATGGAAAAGTGAAGGAAGAAGGATGGATGCAGGATGGCCAGCGTCAGCAACAATGGATTAGCTACTTTCCGGATGGAACCATCGAATCGGATGCGTTCTATCTAAACGATGAACTTACAGGCGACTACTACGAGTATAACAGCGATGGCAAGATAGCCGTTGTTACTACCTATGAGGGGGGGCTTATTTCTAACCTTAAAAACTACAACAGCAAAGGCGAAGTAGCATCGCGCAAGCAAGAAGATGGTAATAAACAGATTTATGAAACGTTCTTTACTTCTAAAAAATCACAGTCACGGTTTGTAATACAGTGTGGTAACTATGCCGACAAGCTGGCGCGGTGGTTTCCGGATGGAAGCCTGATGTTTGAGTATCCGATGATGGCAGGCCACAAACATGGCCCCTATAAATACTACGACATTAATAATCAGTTGAAAATAGAAGGTGTGTATGTAAATGGAACGATTGAAGGAAGCTGGAAAGGGTATTTTCCCGATGGCACCCTGGATTACGAAGGCAGTTATCTGCGGGGTGAACAAGACAGCACGTGGACATTCTATTTCCGTCATGGAAAAATTTCTTCGGTTATGCAATTCCTGAAAAACAATCGCGAAGGTATAGCACGTTACAATTCTCCCGAAGGAACTCCCCTTGTTGAGAAGTTATACCATGAAGATGATCTGATAGCGTATCGCGTGGTAAATGCTAAAGGTGAATTTGGTGCCTGGACTCCGTTTACAGCAACTACTGCGATCGTGGCTAATTATCCTAACGGCACCACAGCCTATGAAGAGCATTTCAAGAACGGTGTGCTCGATGGCACCAAGCGTTTATACTTCAGCAACGGAAAGCCATACAGTGAGTATAACTACAAGTCTGGCGATTATGAAGGACCGTTTAAAATATACTATCCCAGCGGGCAGCTTCGTCAGAAGGGCCAGTATCTTGATGATGAGTTGAACGGTGTAGTGGAAGAATATTATGAAGACGGTACGCTGATGAAGCAGGAAACCTATACCTGGGGTACCCACAACGGTAAGTCTGTCGTGAATAAAAAAGGAGCAAAGCCCAGGGAATATTTATTCTGGTGGGGTATTCCTGAACAATAGTATAATAGCATTGCCACACGCACACCCAAAAAAAGAAACGTGAGTATGAAGAAGATTATTGTTAGTTTGTTTCTGTTGCCGGCAACCGTGCTGATGAGCCGCGCGCAGTCAGATGATGTATGGCAGCAATTCAAAGACAAATTCCCGGATGAACCGGCGGTTTTTGTTAATCGTTCTGAGGTGCTAAACATTTTACCCGATGGCGATTCCCTGAAAGTATTTCTCGATGTTACGGAAGACATACTTCACCTGAAGGAACAATCGGATATATTTTCCGGAAAGCGGGTATATGGATCACACTTTAACCAGGTGGCCAACCTCAAGGCGAAGACGCTGGTCTGGGATAAGAACCGTTACAAAGAAATGGTGGTATCTGATTTTAAAAAGAACAGCGATCGCAGTGCGGGTATATTTTACGATGACTCCTATTACTACTCCTTCGATTTTCCTTCCATTGCTTCGCACAATCGCACGCAGCTCGAATATCGTGAAAATCTGAAAGATGTGCGTTTTGTTCCCGGCTATGTATTTGCCAGTTATCTGCCGCAAGGTAAATCATCGTACACGATCAAGACAACAAAAGATGTTGAGTTGAGTTATCAGGTGCTGCATGATGACAAGAAACAAATCCAGTTCAAGAAAACAGAGAAAGGAAACAATGTGATCTATGAATGGTCAGCACAATATATGCCAGCCCTCAAGAGCGAAGAGAGCAGCCCATCCATCCGTTATTTTGTGCCACACGTGGTTTGTTACGTAAAGTCATACAAGACCAGGAAAGGACAGGTAAATGTATTGTCAAACCTGGACGATCTATACCACTGGTACTATACATTTGTTGAAAAGCTAAACAAAGAAAATTCCCCGGAGTTGACAGCCATCGTAGAGAAAATCAAAGCCGATAGCAAGTCGGAGATTGAAACGGTGCGTAAGGTTTTCTATTGGGTGCAGGATAACATTCAATATATAGCTTTTGAGCAGGGTATGCGTGGATTGATTCCGCACAGCGGCTCGTATGTATGCGAAAAGCGCTATGGTGATTGTAAAGATATGGCCAACCTGATCGTGAACATGTTGCAGATAGCCGGTGTAAAAGCATATCACACCTGGATCGGTACACGCGATCTTCCCTATCGCTATACCGAAGTGCCTACGCCACTGGTTGATAACCACATGATAGCAACCTATATTTCAAAAGATGGCGAGTATTATTTCCTGGACGGTACCAGCGATCACACTGCATTCGGATATCCGTCATCGATGATACAGGGCAAAGAGGCTTTGATCGGCATAGACCCGACACACTATGTGGTGAAGGAGGTTCCCGTTATAGCACGTGATAAAAATATTATGACCGACTCTATGACGATCAAACTGGATGGTAGTCAGTTAACAGGCACCGGCATCAGTACGCTGACAGGTTATCCTAAGGTGTTTGCAGGATACGAGCTTGATCGTTCTGAAAAAGATGATGTGAAGCGCTATGTTACCAAGCTGGTTGGTAAGGGTAATAATAAATTTTTCCTCGATAAATATGCGCTCCAGGGTATGGACGAGCGCGACAAGCCTACCCGGGTGGAGTATGATTTTCGCCTGAGTGATTATTTTCAGAAGCTGGGAGATGAACTGTATATCAATCTGAATCTTAACAAGGACTACTATAATGATTTCATCAACATCGCTTCGCGCACATCACCTCGCGATGTTGAATACAAGTATGTAAAGTATGAAGTGATCGACCTTGCTATCCCCGATGGCTATACGGTTGAATATTTGCCACCCAATGCAAAGAACGATGGTTCGCTATTGGGATGCGATGTGACCTACGAATCATTGCCAGGCAAGATACGTTGCTCGAAAAAGTTTTATGTAGATTTTGTAATGCTGGAACCAAACCAGTTCACTGCGTGGAACGATGCTGTAAAACAGATCAGCGAAACCTATAAAGAATCAATTATCCTGAAGAAAAAGTAACTTATGATACAGAGAGTTAGCATTGCTGTACTACTACTGCTTGCATTAGCCGGTACAGCCCGGGCAGTAGAAGTGAGACCGTATGAATGGGAGAAGAACCGTGGCCGTTATACACTAACAGATAAGGAAAAGGAACAAACAGAACTTATTCTTAAACAGCACAATCAGTATGAGTATGTGTTGGAAGACAACCAGTTCCTGATGTACTCCACGATTCACCGTATTATACTGGTTAATAGTAACGAAGCCATTCAGAAGCACAATCGCATAGTTATATCCATGAACAATACGATCGATCTGATTGACTTGAAAGCGCGCTCGATCAATAAAGATGGCAAGGCTATATATTTTGACAAGAGCAACCTGAAGGAACTGAAGGAAGAGGAGAGTGGTAATGCTTATCGGATTTTTGCCATGGAAGGTGTAGAGCTTGGAAGCGAGGTGGAATATTATTTTACCCGGAAAATGCGCGCCAGCCTCTTCGATCGGGTGTTCATGCAATTTGATGTACCCGTAAAGGCGAGCTCTTTCATGCTGAGTTGCCCGAGCCATTTGAAATTCGATTTCCGTGCATACCAGGGATACGCTGATGTAAAGCAGGTGGAAAACGACAATAAAGAAGTGAACCAGTACAGTGCTTCTATGACGGATGTGCCCGCCATGAAGAAAGAAGCCTTCTCGTATTATGATGCGAACCGCAAGCGCATCGAATTTAAACTCGCTTACAATACGGCTCGTTCGCAGGCACGACTATATACGTGGGATGAGGCCGCCAAAACATTTTATAGTCTGTTGTTCACTACATCAAAAGATGACGACAAGGCGCTGGAGAAATTTTTAAAGACATTGAATGATAATCCTTCCAAAAGCAAGGAAATACGTATTCGTAACATTGAGCAGAAGATCAAATCAACGGTTAAAGTAAACCGTGAGCGCAGCGAAGAATCGCTTACGCAGATTTCGGCTATCGTGAAGAGCAAGCTGGCCTCGCGTGAAGGCATTACCAAGTTGTTTGCCCGCACGTTTGAAATGGTTGGTATAAAATGCTACCCGGTAATTACGTGCAGCCGTGAAGAACCTAAGTTTGATGGCGGCTTTGATACGTGGTCGTATCTGGATGAATACTTACTCTATTTCCCGGATACAAAAGGCTTTCTGGCACCTCCCGTTTTTGAATCACGTTATCCGCTTATACCATCTGAGTTCACGGCTACAAAAGGGCTTTTCATAGAGCCGTTTACTGTAGGCGAAGTGAAGTCAGGACTGGCTTCTATTGAAACTATACCAGCTTCCGACTATACGCTGAGCAGCGACAATCTCGATATGGATGTGTCCTTCAGTGACGATCTTTCGGCAACAGATATACACCAGGTAAGAGAGTTCGGTGGCTACAACGCGATGTTCTTCGCACCTTATTACGATCTGATGACAGGAGAGCAACAAACCCGCATGATTGAAGAGCTTACCAAGCAAACGGCACCCGATGCTACGATAGGGAAGTGGTCGGCAAAGGCGTTGCCCGATAAACAAGCGGGTAACTTTTTGATCGATGTAAATTTCAAGTCATCGCATTTTCTTGAGAAAGCCGGCCCTCGTATATTGTTCAAGGTGGGTGCGCTTATCGGCCCGCAAGTAGAAATGTATCGCGATGATGAGCGTATCACAGAGGTAGAAAATGAATTTAACCGTGGTTATGATCGCCTTATTAAAATACATATACCGGCTGGTTATACCATTCGCAATCCGCAGGATATCAAGATCGATATAACTTATAAGGATAAAGATAAAACGCCATTCCTTTTTCAATCGGATTATACTTTGAAAGACAATCTGCTGACGATTACCATCAAGGAATACTATAAAGAGATATTTGCACCGCTATCGCGGTACGAAGATTTCAGAAAAGTAATCAACGCTTCAGCAGACTTTAACAAGGTTACACTGGTACTGGAAAAGACGAAGTAATCAACAGATATACTATTGATTACAAAGCCGTATCCGAACAGGGTACGGCTTTTATTTTGAAAAGGAAAATTTCATAGAAATCACAGATGGACAGAACGAAAGCCAAAAATTCTTTCTGTGCAATTCTGTG
>NZ_DAIQRQ010000073.1:0-9580 GCF_036786105.1 Ohtaekwangia sp. | reverse complement strand
ACAGAACGAAAGCCAAAAATTCTTTCTGTGCAATTCTGTGAGTTCTGTGGGAAATAAAATTCAGAAATAATAACCCCCTCTGGCATCGATGTGAACCGGGCGAAGTTTTTTCGTTTTGTCGAAGTCGGTATACACCCTCTGGAGGTTCTTCCAGAAGTTGGTCAACGCAGGTGCATTTTTGTATTCCTGTTCCAGAGCAGCAAACGAACTTACATCCAGTGCCGTAGGAAAAATGTGCACCGGTATACTGGCTTGGCCATTGTTGCGCGCCTCTACGGCGAGTATATACAATTCTTTGATCTTATCGTCCGTAATGGGAATACATCCCACCGTAACGCAATTTCCATGAATATAGATGGCACCACCCGGATGCCTGGGGTCGCTTAATATCCGATCGGAGGCATTCGGGTAATTGATCCCTAACGACAAATGAAAATTACTCTGCGGATTGAAGTGATTGATCTGGTATATACCTTCCGGAATTTGCAAATCGCCTTCTTTTCGTTTGGGCCCTATGCTGCCTGAAAAGGTGCAAAAAGGATATACTGTAAGTAATGAATATTGCTCCTTGTCCTGCTCGCGCACCCATACTTCCAGTTTCATTTCCTTTTTAAAAGCCCGTATAAAAAGGTGGAAGCCATCAAACCGGATATCCTTCTCCTGAAAAAGCCTTTTTACCGCATTTTCCTTTTCGGTATACGCTTGTTTTACCCGTTCAAATTTTTGTTGATGCTCTTTAAATGAGTCAGTTTGTAACAAAATAATGGCCATGACGAAAACAAACTTCATAACTTCTGAAAGTTTACAATAATGATTTTAAATTACGAATGTTTTACATCACATAAGTCGGGCTTTTGGGTGGAATTCAAGGACAACGCCCTGACAACATGTAAAACTGAAAATCTTATTGATATCGGATTCAAAGAACGATTAATCAAGTTAGCAATATGATCATGAGTTATATCCTGGTGGCGTTGGCCAGTTCATCGGTAACGGCACTGGCGTTTTACTGGCTCACCAAGCGAAAGGAGGTTAAGCAGGCTGCGCAGGAGCACGACCCTACCGTGGAACAGATCCCGTGGACACGGGTAAATGAATTTATTGAGCATGACCGCCAGCGCATCTCCAGTGATCTGCATGATGACCTGGGCACGGTGCTCAGTCTTATACACCTCGATCTTGACCTGGTAATGCGCGAGGCAGACGCACTGCCTCCCCATGTAGAAGCCAAGCTCATCGTAGTAAAGCGAAATCTTAACCGCACCATCGAAAGCATCCGGAATATAATCTGGAATCTTTCTCCTGATTTTATTGAAGGCATGAGCCTCAACTTTGCCATTCGCGAATTGTGCCACAAGCTCGATGCGCTGAAAGGAACGCACATGCACTTCGTGCAGAGCGGCAATCCTGTGCCAATCAATCAACGCCAGAAGCTGAACCTGTTCCGCATGGTGCAGGAGCTTTTTTCAAACGCCATCAAGCACTCAAACGCCTGGAATATTTCCGTGCACCTGCATTGGGAAGATGAGTTGCTTACCATCACCGTAGAAGATGACGGCTCTGATTACAGGCGCAAAGAAAATGAAGAAAAGACATCGGGTATGGGAACGATCAACCTGGCGAAGCGTGCCAATAGCATTGGCGCCACGTTCAGAAGAGAGCCGATCGCTCCTCGCGGCCTTCGTGTGATCATCGAATTTAATCCACGGCAGAAAGACAACACCGACAAATTCCCGTTGATGCCGCTGAGTGCATCAGCCTAGCACCCCATTCTTATAGGCATACGAGATCAACTCGGCTACATTGCTTGTCTTGGTTTTGCGAAGCATATCTTCGCGATAACTGTTGATTGTATTTTCTTTCAACGAGAGCCTGTCGGCAATTTCTTTGCTCGATTTACCAAGCTTCAGGTACATGAGTATATCGGCTTCGCGTTTGCTGAAACGTACAGAGGGAGCGTTGTTAGCCTTCTCTTCCTTTAGCAACGAAGGATGAATCATAGACGTGATATATTGCTTGCCGGAGAGCACGGTTTCAACTGCCTTCTTGATCTCCTTCGATTCACTGTTCTTCAACAAAAATCCATGTACACCAGCCTGCACCAGGTGTGCAATCATCGCCTCGCCATTATACTGCGTCAATACAATGATGCGGACATCGGGGTGATCGAGCATTACCTGTTTGGCAACCTCCATTCCATTCATTCCCGGCATGCCGATGTCGAGCAGCATCAGGTCAAATTTATTACTACTTAAGGCATCCAGCGCCTGCTGCCCGCTGCTCGCCTGCTTCACCTGTGCTTGCGGATAAAGTTTATTCAATACAAGAGTAAGTCCTTCGCGAAATAACGCCTGATCGTCTACAGTAAGAAAGGATAACGGTTCCATGTTTTATAAAATCATTTGAGCTAGATCTTTCAATAATATTCTAAACAGAGATAAAAACCCATCCCGGATTTATAAGGTCGGGGATGAATCGATGAATCTCCAATGCCAAATTTAAGTATTTAAATTTTTCTGAGAGACTTTGTGAAAGTATTATACAACCTGTTGCATACTGCCACAGTGGGCAACTATATATGTGTACAATATTAAAATGTAAAAGTACATTTGCAACGCATCAACCAGTATTTCTATTTGTTTGTATTGCCGTTGCTTGATGGTGATACAGAATCAAGTGAGGAATTCTGTCAACAGGTACCCTGAATAATTTTTTTGCAACTATTCCTTTTGTTCGGCTTCCTTGTCTTCTTTTTTCTCCTCCGGCTTGGGTGGTGGCGGAGCGAGTTGCATGTGAAAGCCGGTTACGTAGTATATTTCATTTTTCAGCAAAGCATCATATATATTGATATTAATGCTCTGCTGAATATCCATAAACTTATTATAGTCGGGGTCTTGCACAAAATATACCGTCTCATAGCGCAGGCTCCAGTCGCCATACGCAGCAAAATGAGAACGGTCGAACTTTGTGAGCGGTTCGTGCTCGATCACGGAGCGGATTAAATCGGGTATAAGCTTGAGCTTTTCCAGCGGCGTGCGATAATCAATGTTAAGTGTAAAGATCACGCGCCTGGTGAAGAGGCGCTTATAATTATGAATGCGTGCACCCGTAAGGTTGGAGTTTCCGATAACGATCTGCTCGCCCGATAAACTTCGTATGCGGGTTGTCTTCAACCCGATATATTCGATCGAGCCCATCTTGTCGTCAACAATAATAAAATCTCCAACTTCGAAGGGACGATCGAAAAAAATTACAAAGTAATTGAAAAGGTCGCCCAGGATATTCTGCGCAGCGAGGGCTACCGCTATACCGCCAATACCCAAACCGGTAATGATGGTAGTTACATTATAGCCAAGATTATCGATCAGGAAAACAACGCCGAGTATCCAGATCACGATATTTACCAGCAGCATGACACCCGCCAGCTGTTTAATTTTTTCTTCACCATTCTCCTGCCCGCGGATATAGTGTTGCAATACCAACAATATGGTAGAAGAGAGAAGCCTTAACACAAAGAACGTGATTACCACGGCCGTAACAATGCGCAGTACATTTTCCGCCTTGGCCGAAAGCTCCAGGTAGGTAAGCCCGGCGTAAATAATAAAGTAGTTCAGGGCAGGAACACCGAAGCGCTCTATACTTTTCACAATAAAATTATCGCCCTGGGTTGTTGTTTTATCGGCCAGTAATTTCAGGCGTCTTAGAATGGTGCGTTTAAAAAGCCGCAGGAGCAACGTGCCAAGTACAATAATGGAAGCTGCGATCAGGTAGTCCAGCACCGTGTTGTGAAAATATTCCCGTTCCAGAAGCTGATTCATATTTTGTTCTGTCAAATCTCAAAGAATATAAAAATGAATGCCAGCCGGACCGGTCACTGAAGCGCACAATGGTAGAACTTAAAAGTAAAACAGTTTAACTGCTATATATTTCAAAAAAAAACATCGTTCTTTAGGGAACTCTAACCTGATACAAAAAACCATGAACAGTTTGCCCTGGAAAAAGATCGCCATCGGTGCAGTGGCGGTCATTATCGTTGTTGCCGGAATTTTCTTCTTCACAAACAGTAAAGGCACCAAACCCGGCCCCAGTTATATCAACCCCGCCTTTGGCGAGTATATCACTTCCTATACTGCCGGTGTTATACCTTCTGGTTCTACATTGCGTATCATTCTTGCAAAAGATGCCGTAGACTCTTCTCTTATCGGACAGGAAAGTTCTGTAAAGCTGTTTTCGTTAAGCCCTTCCGTGGGAGGTAAAACGGTGTGGCTCGACCGGCGCACGGTCGAGTTTATTCCGGAAGGCCGCCTTGCTTCCGGGCAGGTATATAGCGTAAGCTTTGAGCTTTCCAAATTGCTGGAAGTACCGGCTGAACTCGGCACATTCGAATATACCTTCCAGGTAATACCGCAGAACTTTGAAGTATCGGTTGATAATATAAAGCCTTATGTGAAAACGGAGCTGAAACGTCAGAAGATTGAGGGCACACTTTCTACGGCCGACTTTGCCGAGAATGCTTCGGTAGAAAAAATGTTGCTGCCGGCACAGGAAGGTAAATCGCTTCATGTTACATGGACACACAATCCGGATGGTAAACAGCATTCTTTTATTGTAGAAGATGTGGCACGAAAGGACCAGGCAAGTAAAGTAACGCTTGCCATTACCGGTGAGCCGTTGGGTATAGATCGCAGTGAAGCCGAAGATGTGGAGATACCTTCGCTGAGCGATTTCAAGCTGATGAATGCAAAGGTTGTGCAGAACCCCAATCAATATGTTGTGCTTCAATTCTCTGACCCGTTAAAAGAAAAGCAAAACCTGGAAGGCCTTATTTCTATTACAGACCTTGCCAGTCTCGATTTTGATATACATGACAATGAGATATGGGTATATCCGTCCGTGCGCCAGAGTGGCTCAAAGACAGTAACGATCGAAGCTGGCATCCGGAATATACTCGACTATAAAATGAAGAACAACGCTACGGCTGAGGTTGTGTTCGAGCAGGTATCACCGGCCGTACGCTTTACAGGCAAGGGATCTATATTGCCCAGCACCGATGGTATGGTGCTGCCGTTTGAAGCCGTTAACCTGAATGCCGTAGATGTAACGATTGTAAAAGTTTTTGAAAATAACATTCTGCAGTTCTTCCAGGTAAACAACCTGGAAGGAAACCAGGAGATGCGAAGGGTAGGTAAAAAGATCATTACCAAAACCATTCAGTTGGATAACACAGGTGTTACCGACCTCGGTAAATGGAATCGCTTCACACTTGATCTCTCCAAATTGATCAGTACAGAACCCGGTGCTATATACCAGGTGAAGCTCAGTTTCAAGAAAGCCTACTCAACCTATAACTGCGATGGGGAAGAAACCACGGGAGAGGAGGTAACAAGCCAGTTTGAAGAATATGAAGAAGACTATGGTTATGATGAAGGCTACTATGATTCGTACGATGAATATTACTATGGTGAGGATTATGACTGGGAACAGCGCGATAATCCGTGCCATTCGTCTTACTATACATCAAACAGAAGCATCAAGCGAAATGTACTGGCTTCAGATCTGGGCCTGACCGCCAAAAGTGGTGATGATGGAAATATACTTGTATTTGTAAACGACCTGAAGACTACACAACCATTGGCAGGTGTTCAGTTGGAGCTATACGATTACCAACAGCAATTGATTGGTTCCGCTTCAACCGATTCGGATGGTAAGGCAACGATCAACTCCAAAGAGCAGCCTTTCGCAGTGATTGCGAAGAACGGTACACAGCGCGGCTACCTGAAAATTACCAATGGCGATGCGCTTGCTGTAAGTAACTTCGATGTATCCGGAGAAGTAATACAGCGTGGTATAAAAGGATTTCTCTATGGCGACCGCGGTGTATGGCGCCCGGGCGATTCGCTATACCTGACATTTATACTTGAAGACAAAAACAAGCTGATGCCGCCTTCACACCCCGTGGTGTTCGAAATGTATAACCCGCAAGGGCAGGTGGTGAACAGGCTGGTTCGTTCAACATCTGAGAATGGCTTCTATAAATTTGCTACCGCTACCAGTGCCGATGCACCAACAGGCAACTGGACAGGGCGCGTAAAAGTAGGCGGGACTGAATTTTCGCAAACGCTAAAGATTGAAACCGTAAAACCCAACCGCTTAAAGATCAACCTCGATTTTGGTATAGATCGATTCACTTCATCCAATGCTACCGGCAAGCTTGATGTAAAATGGTTGCACGGTGCTCCGGGTCGTAACCTCAAAGCGGAATTCGATATGTTATTGGTGAAAGTGCCTACACAGTTCCCGAAATATCCTGACTATATATTTGAAGATCCTGCGCGCGAGTTCAACAGCGAAGCACAACCGGTGTTTGAAGGACTTACGGATGACGAAGGTAAGGCAACCGTAAATGTAAGCCTTGAATCAAATTCTGCTGCACCCGGATTTTTAAATGCCATTTTCCGCGGCAAAGTATTTGAAGAGAGCGGAAACTTCAGCATCGACCGCTTTAGTATACCTTACTCACCTTATCAAAGCTACGTGGGTATGAAAGCTCCGGAAGGTGAGAAGTATAGCGGCATACTATATTTTGATAAGCAGCATACGATAGACCTCGTAACGGTGGATGGTTCCGGCAATCCCGTGTCGCGCAATGATCTTGATATTAATATGTACAAGCTCGGCTGGCGCTGGTGGTGGGATAACTCCGAAGAGAGCCTGGCGAATTATGTGGAAGGATCCTATTCTAAACTGGTAAAGAGCGGCAAAGCAAAAACCGTAAATGGCAAAGGTTCGTGGACGTTTGAGATGAAGCAAGGTGAGTATGAATATGGAAGATACTTTGTGCGGGTGTGCGATCCGGTATCGGGCCATTGTACGGGGCAGATTATTTATATAGATGAGCCTGGATGGTATAGCCGCAATCGTGATGATGATTCGCGCGGAGGTGCTACCATGCTTTCATTCTCTGCAGATAAAGGTTCTTATAACATTGGCGAAAAAGTAAATCTCACCATACCAGGTGGTGCCCAGGGTGGCCGCGCATTGGTAAGTATCGAGAATGGCAGCAAAGTGCTGAAGACCTACTGGGTAGAGACACAACAAGGCGAAACGAAGTTCAGCTTTGATGTAACATCCGAGATGACACCGAACGTATATATACATGTAGCGTTGCTGCAGCCGCATGCACAGACGGTAAACGATCTTCCGATACGTTTGTATGGTATCACTTCCATACGCGTGGAAGATCCGGCTACACACTTAGAGCCGGTCATCACGATGCCGGATGTACTTGAACCGGGCCAGGAAGTTTCTATTAAAGTATCGGAGAAGACGAAACGTAAAATGACCTATACGATAGCCGTTGTAGACGAAGGTCTTCTCGATATAACGCGTTTCAAAACACCGGATGCATGGAGCCGCTTCTATGCACGTGAAGCACTGGGTGTACGCACTTGGGATGTATACGATGATGTGATGGGAGCCTTTGGTGCTCGTCTTGAACGACTGCTGGCCATTGGTGGTGATGCGGAGGCAGCACCTAAAGATGATGATGCCCGTGCAAACCGCTTTAAACCTGTCGTAAAATTCTTCGGTCCGTTTACACTGGATGGAAGTTCGAATACACACACGTTCGTGATGCCGCAATATATAGGTTCGGTGAAAACAATGGTGGTAGCCGGCTATGAAGGCGCGTATGGGAAAGCAGAGAAAGCTACACCGGTACGCAAGCCGTTGATGGTGTTGGCTACATTACCGCGCGTGCTCGGCCCGGAAGAAACATTGAAGCTGCCGGTAACATTATTTACGCAAGAGAAAGGTATAAAGAATGTAAAGGTAGATGTGAAAGTATCCGGTCCGCTTACAGTAGCGGGTGGCGCAAGCAAGTCGGTAGCGATGCCTGCGAGTGGCGACCTTACAGTTGATTTTGATGTAGCCGTGAAATCGGAAGCCGGTATAGCAAAAGTAGAAGTAACCGCCAGCGCGGGTAAATTTACCGCGACTGATGTGATTGAGATCGAAGTACGCAACCCGAATTTACCGGTAACAAAAGTAACAGAGTCATTGCTGGAAGCAGGCAAGACATGGACAGCGGAAGCTATACCATTTGGTATCAGTGGAACTAATTCGGCAGTGCTGGAGATATCGAGTATGCCACCGGTAAATTTAGGATCACGTTTACGCTACCTCATTCAGTATCCACATGGTTGTATAGAGCAGACCACTTCTTCGGTATTTCCGCAGCTATATTTGAGCCAGGTGAAAGTGCTTACGCCGATTGAACAGAAGAATGTTCAACGCAACGTAACGGCTGGTATCGAACGACTCAAGTCATTCATACAACGTGATGGCGGATTTGGCTACTGGCCCGGTGCTGAAACTTCAGACTCGTGGGGAACATCGTATGCCGGTCACTTTCTAGTAGAAGCAGAAGCTAAAGGATATTACGTTCCGGCCGATATGTTGAAGCGTTGGAAGAAATATCAGAAGAATAAAGCCCTTGAATGGAGACGAAACGATGCATACTATAGCAGCGATCTTCTGCAGGCGTACAGACTATATACATTAGCATTAGCAGGATCGCCGGAAGTAGGTGCAATGAACCGCTTACGTGAACAGGGTAATCTCACATCAACCGCTGCATGGATGCTGGCAGCTTCTTATGCCAAGGCCGGTCAACCAGAAGCGGCTAAGAAATTAGTGGCAAATCTTTCCACGAAACTTAAGCCCTACCGTGAGCTGAGCTATAGCTATGGCTCTGATGTGCGTGACCGCGCGCTTATACTCGAAACACTTTTGTTACTGAACGAAAAGACAAAAGCATTTGAAGTATTGAAAGAAATATCGCACTACCTCAGCGATTATGGCTATTGGATGAGCACGCAGGAGACAGCGTTCTGTCTGAAAGCGGTAGGTACATTTGCCAGCGTTGAAAAGCAAGGCGCACTGAAGTTCTCTTACACACTGGGAGGCAAGACAGTGGATGCCAGCACTGACCTGCCCATTGCACAAGTGCAGATACCAATAACAGGCTTGAAAAAAGAGAATATAAAAATAGTAAGTGAAAGCAAAGGCATGTTATTCGCGCGACTGATTATGGAAGGCACCCCGGCCCGCGGCCAGGAAGAGAATGCTGAAAGCAACCTCGCGCTGAACATTCGCTATACCGATACAGATGGTCGTGAGATCAGTCCCGTGCAGTTAACACAAGGCACTGAATTTATAGCGGAGGTTACCGTTGCGCACACAGGTATACGTTCTGGATATGAGAACCTCGCGCTATCGCAGGTGTTCCCTTCAGGATGGGAGATTAACAACCTGCGTTTGCAGGGAGATGAAGAGTTTGTCAAATCATCGCCATTCGATTATCAGGATATCCGTGATGACAGAGTATATACTTATTTCAGTTTATATACCAACGAGCGCAGAACTTTCCGCGTTATGCTCACAGCAAGCTACGCGGGGTCGTTCTATCTTCCCGCAACTACCTGCGAAGCTATGTATGACAAGAGCATCTACGCCCGCCAGAAAGGTCAAGTAGTAGAAGTGGTCAAACCAGCCGCGCAGTAAAATTATTTCCCACAGA
>NZ_DAIQRQ010000117.1:0-5792 GCF_036786105.1 Ohtaekwangia sp. | reverse complement strand
ACTCCCTACCCACTCCCACACCTCTAGCAGCTGGCAGCTTGCAGCCAGCTGCTTTTTTACGCCCGGTTTAATTTATAGCCGTTCAGTCCGTAGAAGCAGACTACTACAAAACATATCGCCGGAACGATCAACGACAGTTGAATATGTTCAATCGCGATAAGACCCATAAGCGGAGGAAGTATAGCGCCACCCACAATCGACATGATGATAAGTGATGATCCCAGCTTGGTGTCTTCACCAAGATCGCGAACACCCAACCCAAATATAGTCGGGAACCCGATCGACATAAAGAAGTTAGTTGCTAACAAAGCATATACTGCTACTTTACCTTCGGCAAACATACCGATGCAGCAAAGCAGCACTACCATCGCACCATAGATTGCAAGCATGGTGTGATTTTTCAGATACGTCATGAACCACGTACCTAAAAATCTGCCGGAAACAAATAGCAATGTACCAATCGCCATATAGTATTTAGAAGCAACCTCGTTGCTGGTGCCCGGTATAAGATCGGTAACAAAATTTATCGTGATACCCCAGATACCAACCTGACCGCCTACATAAAACATCTGCGCCAATACAGCCAACATCAGGTGACGTTTCTTGAATATAGCTTTGTTGAATTTCAAGGCCGATCCTTTGTTAGGCTCCGGCATTTTCAGCATGAGGAAAAGTAACGCTACGAACAATACCACACCGGCCAGCACTACATACGGAAATATTACCGCTTCTGCCGCTTGTTGTTTTTCTGCCAGTGTAGTCATGGCACCTTCATTACCCGCAAAGATAAATTGACCAGCAACCCACGGACCTACTACCAGCGCAAGGCCATTGAACGATTGAGAGAAATTGATGCGTTGTATAGCCGTTTCCGGTTTGCCCAGAATGGTTACATAAGGGTTTGCAGCCGTTTCCAAAAAAGCAAGTCCGCTGGCGATAACATAAAGTGCAATCAAAAAGAAACCAAACGTAAGCAACTTCGCTGCTGGTATAAATAACAAAGCACCCGCAGCATAGAGAAGCAATCCTATTATGATGCCTTTCTTATAGCTATACTTTTCCATATACAAACCTGCCGGTATAGCAATGGTAAAATATCCGCAGTAGAAAGCCGTCTCCACCAGCAATGCCTGCGCGCGACTGATTTTAAACACCGGCTGAAAGTGCGCGATAAGCGCGGAATTCATAATGTTGGCTATACCCCAGAGGAAGAATAAGCTCGTTACCAGAATGAAAGGGACAAGATACGAGCGATTGGCGGTAACCGACTCGTTGGATGTGATCGTTTCTGTGTTTACAATAGGCATAGGTATAATGGATTGTAGTGATTGAGTCTTCTTAAAAGATACTGGCTATAGATCGCAAAGATATACTTACGCTATAGCACGATCGAGGTGCACATAGCCGCCATCTACGTAGATAAGCTGACCGGTAGTGTGACTCGAACGTTCGGAAAGTAAAAAGGCTACCATGTTGGCAATCTCTTCGGAAGTTGTCATGCGTTTACCGAGCGGTATTTTATCGGAAATACGTTTCAAGGCTTGCTCCGGGTCGGGCAATGTTTTTACCCAGCGTTCATAGAGCGGTGTAAAACATTCGGCTACGATCACCGCATTTACACGCACGCCATATTTCAAAAGCTCTACCGCCCACTCACGTGTTAATGCATTCCGGCCACCGTTGGATGCCGCGTAGGCCGATGTACCACCCTGCCCCGTCTCCGCTGTTTTGGAACCTATATTTACAATAGCACCTTTCGATTGCTTCAGGGCCGGCAACGCATAGTGCGCCATTAAATAATAGTGCACCAGGTTCTTGTGCAGCGAAGCTATAAACGCTTCATAACTGCCGTTCTCTAAACCAACGCCATCATTTACACCGGCATTGTTTACGAGGCCATCAATACGATTATACTTTTTCAGAATAGCGTCAACAGCTTTTTTGTTTTCGGCAGGATCAGTAAGTTCGGCTGCTACCTGGAAGCCCTTGCCTCCTGTTTTTTCGAGTGTTTGCAGGTTGTCAGATTCATTGCGGCCAACGATCACCGGCACCGCTCCCTCATTCGCCAGCACCTCCACAATACCTTCCCCTATACCCTTCGCACCACCCGTTACGATGATAATTTTGTCTGCGAGATTTAATTCCATCCCTAAAGATTATAAAACTTCCTGGCATTTTCACCCATCACCAGGTTGTTTTCATCGTTCGAAAAGGTAGAAAAATACGATTGAACAATCGATAACTGCTGCTCATACGTGCCCGCCACCAGGCACACCGGCCAGTCAGAGCCGTATAGCAGGCGATGCACACCAAACGTTTCCTGTAACTCATCGAGGTAGGGAAAAAAGTCTTCCTTCTTCCAGTTTTTCCAGTCAGCTTCCGTTACCATACCCGAAACCTTGCAGTAAACATTTTCAAAAGTAGAGAGCGCAGCCATGTTCAGCTCCCACTTTGTTTTCTCTTTCGTGCGAATAGAAGGTTTCGCAATATGATCCACCACAATTTTTACATCAGGCACCTGCTCCACAAATTGCAATGCTTCCTCCAGCTGATAGTGGTATAGCAGCAGATCGTACGTATAGTGAAACGAAGAAAGAGCTTTTACACCCTTTATAAATTTAGGATCGAGCATAAAGCCTGCAGGTTCTCCCTGCACAATGTGGCGAAAACCCTTCAACTTTTTATACTGCGAAAAATACGCTAGCCGTTCCGTTAGATTATCGGCACGCAGATCAACCCACCCGACAACACCTTTAATAAAATCATGCTGCCCGGCAAGCTCCAGCAGAAAATGCGTCTCCGCTTCTGACTGATCAGCCTGCACCGCTACACATCCATCGATGTTGTTAGCAGCCAATATAGGCGCCAGATCTTCCGGGAAAAAATCGCGCTGAATCACGCGCATATCATCCGTTATCCACGCATCCTTTACAGGACTATATTTCCAAAAATGCTGATGTGAATCAATCATATAAAATTATTTTTCCCGCTGTCCCTCTCCTTTGGAGAAGAAAAAGTATAAAACAAAAAATACTTCCGCTGTCCTTCTCCCTCGGAGAAGGGAAGGGATGAGGCCAACACTCCCCTAAGACCAAGCCTTCGCCAACTGCCGTTGCTCGCCAAGGCCTTCTATACCCAGCGTAATAACATCGCCTGCTTTCAGGTATATAGGAGGCTTAAAGCCCAAACCAACACCCGCTGGTGTACCGGTAGAAATAACATCGCCCGGAAGCAGCGTCATAAACTGGCTGATATAGCTGATCAGGAACGGCACTTCAAAGATCATGTCGTCCGTATTGTTGTCCTGCATCGTTTTGCCGTTTACCTTCAGCCACATGTGCAGGCTATTATAGTTCGGCAATTCATCTTTCGTTACCAGGTACGGACCGAGCGGAGCAAATGTATCGCAGCTCTTACCTTTTACCCACTGACCGTTGCGTTCCAGCTGAAACTCGCGTTCGCTATAGTCGTTGTGCAGGCAGTAACCCGCTACATAGTCCAACGCATTTTTCTCTTCTACATACGTTGCCTTCTTGCCGATTACTACAGCAAGCTCCACTTCCCAATCCGTTTTCATACTGTTGCGCGGAATGATCAGATCATCATTCGGCCCCACCAGGGCAGTAGTAGATTTAAAGAAAATGATCGGCTCCTTCGGTATATCCATCTGCGACTCCAGCGCATGCTTGGTATAGTTCAGGCCGACACATATAATTTTAGATGGTCTTGTAATAGGCGCACCTATACGCGCACCGCTGCTTACTTTCGGCAGGTGGGTATTTTTCTTTAACCACTCTTGCAGACGCACAATACCATTTGTTTCCAGGAATTTCTCTCCGAAGTCTTCTCCGAAAGCAGAAACATCCAAAATTTCATTGTTGATCAATACCGCGGGTTTTTCGGAGCCCACATCTCCAAAGCGTAATAGTTTCATTCCACTGAGTTTTTAAAGAGCTGCTAGCTTCCAGCTGCTAGCTACTAGCTGTGTGGGAGTGAAGAAAGCTGCGAGTTGCGAGCTACTAGCTTCCAGAGGTGTGAGTGTGTAAAAAGCTGCTGGCTTCTGGCCACTAGCTTCCGGATGTGTAATCTACTTATACAAGTAATCTATATGCCGTTGAGTGTGAAGCAAAAAGCAACCCCACCACCAACAAGCCAGAAGCTGGCAGCTAGTAGCTAGCAGCTAGTTCGAAAGCTACGCATTGAACCCTAAACTCCAAACTGAGCTTTCTACTTCTTTAAGCGGTGTACGTCAGCTTTCAGCTATTCAGCCTGATAAATCCTCCATCCAATGGATAGTCTGTTCCGGTTACGAACGAAGCTTCATCCGAGCAGAGGTATAAGGCGAGTGATGCTACTTCATCGGGTTTGCCCATACGACCGATGGGTTGTGTTTTGGAAAGCTTCTCGAACATCTCTTTCTCCTGACCGGGATAATTCTTGGCCAGAAAGTTATCTACGAACGAGGTGTGCACGCGCGCAGGAGATATACAGTTGCAACGAATATTGTCTTTCAGGTAATCTTTGGCTACCGACAACGTCATGGTGAGTACGGCACCTTTGCTCATGGAATAGGCAAAGCGATCGTTAAGACCAACGCTGCTGGCGATAGATGCCATGTTCAAAATTACACCACCACCCTGCTGTTTCATCTGGTGAATAACCGCGTGCATGGCGTTATATACTCCTTTTACATTTACGGTATAAACACGGTCGAAATCCTCTTCGGTAGTATTATCGAGGCGACCGATGTGCGAGATGCCTGCACTGTTTACCAGTATATCGATGCGACCCGCCTCTTGTGCTATGGCAGCAATAGTTTCTTTCATCTGCTTCTGGTCTGCAACGTTGGCGGCATACGCCCGCGCCTTATGGCCCAACGCGATAATAGCGTTGGCCGCTTCATCGGCGGTTGACTTGTTGAGATCTAAAATAAAAACTTCAGCGCCCTGCTGCGCAAATACCGTGGCAATAGCTCGGCCGATGCCACTTCCTCCTCCCGTAATGACGGCTGTTTTGTGTTGAAGACTAAACATGGATTATTGAAATAAAAAAATTAATGGTGACCATGATGGCCGGTCAAAAACGGGTCCCATTCACCTGCCTGGCCATTCATGTGATCTTTCAGAAAAATTGAATAAGAGGGTTTATGCGGCTTGCGGCGCAACGGCATGTTGGCTTCTTCGGGGCTATAGTCGCCTTTTTTGGCGTTGCACTTTTTGCACGCCGTTACCAGGTTCATCCAGGTATCGCCACCTCCGCGGGCGCGGGGTGTTACGTGGTCTATGGTAAGCTCCTTCTTGGTGCCACAATACTGGCACTCATAGTTATCGCGCTTGAATATATTTTGCCGGGTAAGATTAACGCCCTTGTAAGGGGCGTTAACATATCGATTCAGTCGTATTACAGAGGGCATCGGGAAGCTCTGACTCACAGAGTGCAACTTATAGCCGTTCGCGGTTCGCACCAATTCGCTTTTGTTTAAGAACACCAGTATAAAGGCACGCTCTACCGAACACACCATGAGTGGGCTGTTGTCCTGATTTAGTACCAATACCCTGCTGTTCATGATTGAAAGATAAGTGCTAGATGGTTAGGAAACAACGGTATTGAACCGGTTCTTTTTGGAGAAAATCGCCGCAGCCAACAGAAAAACGAGCTCCAAAAGCGGAAAGCGCAAAGTAAAAAGCCGAAAGAACAGTGCAGTGTTCAAAGCCCCGGAAACAAACTATGAAGCGATGAAAGGTCCGGAAGTCAATGAGCCCGGAAGACCGAAAGCCTTATGCTGTTTTCCA
>NZ_DAIQRQ010000015.1:67377-92243 GCF_036786105.1 Ohtaekwangia sp. | reverse complement strand
TTTGAAAGCTGCTGTCAATCAACAACTTTTACAAGTTCTATATATAGTGTTTGACCTGCATAGTTTCGGTATTCCATCTTGATAAAGCCATATTTTTCATTGAAATAAAAGTTATGTGTAGAAACCCCGAGAGGCATGCTCGCCTTCGATTCAATAACCCAACACTTCATTGCACCCTTCCCTGCAACTTTCATTTGAATTTCCTTGGCAACCACGTATTCACAGTACACGGTTGTATTGCCCCAATCGCCCCAACCGTTCCCGATCGTTAAGCTTGAACTCCAGCTATTTCCTACTTGCAGGGGAAAAGTAACATGAGGAAATGGCGCTATTTCTGTGAAATTGTATTGATTGGATCTAAATGGATGCATCCATACTTCCTGCGAATTCTCAATCGCACCTGTAATTTCTTCTTTTACAAAAGTAGATTGAAGCTTTAATTGTCTGTTAATATTAAAGCTGGACAGATCTATATTCTTTCTTTCATCATGCTCATATTGAATTACAATTTCATTCTGGTTTTCTGGCTGAAATTTCCATCTCCTTCCGGTTGCCATCAATGAAATATAATCCTTTGAGATAATGCGGCCCAATGAATCCTTATATGTAGCACAATATATATAACGTTGGCATGGGAGAAAGACGCCACATCGCTTAGCAGTCTTCTCAATTATAGTGTCCTTAATAAATTTACCCTCGTCATTAACTATTGAAACGCGTTTGTAATCAAAATCCGGACATGGATCAGTCGCGCATTTCACATCCATGAATCTATACTGCACCTTGCTGCAAGATACTATCAGAACAAAATATAGTAGTAGCGCACCATATACTTTCATTATTACTATTTGATATATAGTTAAATCATATATATACTTTCCTAAAGGAAACTAAAAAAGGAATACAATTCAAAGGGCATTTTCTCAATAAACTATTGAATTGAGCGCTGTTTCAGCTATTAATGGAATAAATACATTCAATTTGAGGAGTAATACAGGTAACAAGTACTACATTCTGTGGTATTGTAGACTAAAAACCAAGTGCAAACTTTTTTCAAAAAATCTGTAATTACCTATCAACCTGAATTCACTTTTAGGGATCTTTGTATTAAATGTTTAAACTTTTAACTATAGTCTGTTGAAAATGATTGCCAGGTGTCTATGTGTATAAGTATATATCGCGCATGATAATTCGGTGGCTATATCCTATTATAGCCACCTTGAAAGACTGGCGGCAAATACAAGCAAGTTCTTTCTATTTTACGTATGGAATCAATACGATGTCTTCAAACAGTATTACAATCGACACAGCACCGGTAGCAAATGACTACACAGCTATAAATCAGACCGAGTATGACGATGCGTTCTGGGAGAATACCAAGGTATTATCACAAACTCTATAGAAAAGGAAATAATTTAGCAATTCAGAAAATCGAAACTATTCAGAAAGATTTTTCAAAAGTAGCGTCATGAAAATTAACTATTATCTGGTAATTGCGATAATCCTGATAGCTCCTTATTATGCTTTAGGACAATTTATCAATCATAATATTCATCAAGACACAGCGTCTATAAATAGATACAATAAGATTATTATTCCGTACCAATACGACCATCTCCTGAGCGGATTATTTTATACCACGAAACCCAACTTCAATTATTCTAATCTATTTTTCAGTAGGGGCATAGCGAATGGAAACCCCGTATTTGCCAATGAGCAAGTATTTACGCCCAGTTATTACTTAATACATTCAACTGACGCTGTATTGGGCAAAAAAGATATTGAGCTCTCCATCAAACAGATCTCTTTCCATGTAATCAGGTATATGCTCCGCCCGAACAGGCCGCTATATTTAGATAACAGAACACTCGACAGGGGCAGGCCACAAGCGCCTTATTATATGCAGGAAAATTGTATAAACTATTCTCATAAATAGGTTCACCACGATCATTAATTTCGTTCGGGCATACTTCGTTCTCTTGATCTTTTAAACGTTATCATCCTCACCAGTTTCTTGCAAGCTTTACCTTTCGAAAGACCGTTGCCTAACTTTCCGTATAAACCGTTTATAAAGATAAAGGACACCTCAAATGAGGTGCCCTTCTGTTGATGGCATTAATGCTTATGATTAATGTTTGTTTTTATGGAGCCATTCTTTGGCGCGTGCAATGTGGTCAAATGAAGCAGTTATCATTTTTGCCTCATTTTGTATTTGATCCAGCCAATCCATTAATACTTCTGAACTTTAATATCAACTAATAAGCGATCTCCATTAATAGCAGTAGTCTTAATCGCTCCCTTCTTTCCTGACGCGGTTCTGAATAAAATGATAGAGGGATTGGAAGATTCAAAGCTTTCGTTATCGCTTGTGTTGAGTTGAACATTTTTGATAAAGCTATCGTCTTTCGCGTTGTCAAATATATTTGCAGTTACGCCAAGTTTCTTGCCTGGAGAATTAATGATAGTAGTCGTTTTCGCTCCTGGTATATTGTATTTTTCGCGTAAGTCATCCGGACTGGCGAAATAGTTTACGGATTCCCTGATATGACTATATGCCAAATCAATTTTAGGGCCTGATGTAGAATTCACTTCACTGGCTTTATAAATTAAACCCGTTTCAGTTGAAAAGAACCTCCCATACGTTGGGCTGTTGGCATCTTTGCCGAATGCGATATTGGTATAAGAAACAATAGCGTTATTGCCGGTAACATTTATTGTTTTGGTAATGGATTTTACATCGTGTCCATTTGTAACAGTTAAGGTTACGTCAAAAGCATCGGCTTTGTCTACTGTCAGGGGAGCAGGTGTTTTATCCGTGGACATAGAAACGTTCGCCCCTTCATCAAACACCCACGCGTATGATGACCCTCCTGTTGACGTATTGGTGATGGTAACGATCGCATTAGGAGAGGTGCCACTTACCGACAATGTGAAATCGGGTGTGAGTGTAGTGTGATCATCTTTTGAACAAGAGAAAAACATGCACATACACAACGGTGCCATAGACGCTATAAACTTTTTGATCATGAGATAAAGTAGGTTATTGTACAGTCGCAATGATAGGCTAAAAATGATTGCCGGGCAGGGCGCTTCATAGCAAAACCTTACATATAATTCACTACCGCACTTTAAGTATATATACTATGCTTTTTACGTGATACTTCAAGGTATGTAATTTTTTTATCAATTGGATATGATTACAAACCGCGAACTGTAATGAATGAATTAACAGTCAGGCTTATAGCACCACTAAATAGAAAGTCAACACAGCGCGGAGTAAAAAACTTGTTGCTATTCAATGCTTTAATGGCCAGCGGCATATCAGAATTTTACACGTGCCTGCAACTTCACGTCACTGCGAATGTTACCATCGATCTGGTCTACACCGGCGCCAATGGAGGTGCGATCGTTATAGCGGGTGTAAGCATACCGCAACCAGAAACTGATGTATTCATTCAGTTTGTATTCAAGCAGTATGTACTTGCGCATGCCCTCACCGTAATAAGCCGGGAGAGAAAAGGCAAGCCACACATCATTTTCGTATACATATTGGCGATTGTCGTAATCGTCAGTGTCGAAGAGGGCATATCGTGCCGTAATTTCCCAGCGGGCGATGCGAATGCTGATATCCTGAATCAGGGCTATACCCCGTGTAGTATGATTATCGATAGAGTAACTGCTGCCCTGCAACCTTGTTTTGAGTCGTAATGCTGATGTGATGCCGGCATCGCATTGAAGCCAGTAATTATACTTGCGGCCACGGGCTTGTGTGTATAGCGTTGACGTGTCGGCAGCATTGTTCCGGGATTTTACTTCTTCACGTAATTGGGCAAATAAAATTACTTTTCGGGACGGTTGATATTGCAGTCGTGTCAGCCACTCCTGTCCGGTGGAAGGAGCGTATATCCTGTACTTTAACCACGGAAATTGAAACAGATCCAGGTATCCGGCCACGGCGAACCTGCGACTGAAAGTATATTTCCATCCCCAGTAGGTGCCACTTTCATTTTGCGTGGTGCTGCCTTCGGCAAAAGCATTGGAATAAGAAGCATGATACGAGCGACTATAATTGCGGTGAAGCAATGCTATGTCGAGATGCCGCGTGAGGCTTCCCAATAATCCTGCGATATAAGCATGACCATGGCGATCGGAGGTTGCTGCTTCGCTGAAGAACGTTACGTTCTGCCAGGTGTAGTTAAGGTATATACCCGCCTGTTCGCTGGTGTTGCCTTGAAATGCAAACTGATTGTAGAGCGTGGCGGTCTTTAGCACCGGATGACTCAGCTCCATACGGTTATACAAGATGCCGGCATCCAATCTTTCATTTTTATAGTGGAGTATGGCACCGCTGCGTTGCTCTCCGGTTTGTCTGCGATGGGCCAGTTCGCCGGTATTGCGGTGAAGTCCGGTGGAAGGGAGTGATGTGATAATGGAAAGATCGTCTTCGCCATCGGCGATGGCGGCATCGCGACTGGTAGACGAATAGAAGAATGAAGTATAGATATGCCGGTATACCTCGATAGTGGCGGCAAGGCCATGCAGGTTGCCCGTCTCGGTAAAGGAAGTATAGGGCAAGTGCCCTATGTTGCTCCTGCGTGTGGTGGTGATGGTTTCGCCACCTTTGCCCATACCAAATATGCCACCGATCATAAGCCCCTGGCCAAACTGACTTTGAAAATCTCCCAGCACCAGGTTCTTCAATCGTCCTTTATTTTGCAGTTGCGCGTGAAAGGATATATAATCAAAGCCATATTGTTTGTTCACCGGGTTCCAGGTGAGCTGCTCACCCGCATCCTTTTTTGCGGAAAAGCCGAAGCTGAAATCTCCCGGGCGACTGCAGCGAAAGCGCATGCATAGTTTGTCCTGCGATCCTTTGAATCGGTCGTCAGCCGGTGTTTCGGCTTTATAGCCTTGTGAGGATTGCAGCGTGCGCTCATATCGCGTGATAAAGTAATTATCCGATTCATTGCGAATGCGTGAAAAAATAGAAGTATGCAACCGCGATGCCGGATCATATACTTTTACAAAAGGCATCAGCCGGTATATTACAGACAATTCAAGTCCTGGTATAGCCTGAAGCTCATATACAGAGAGAAATCCACCGGTAGTTTCGCGGTAATCGATCAAACTTCTGATCTGGTCCTCCGACAGGATCTTGCAAAAACGAAGTTCTTCGGCAGTGGCACTATTGAGGTCCAGCGGACGGGCCAGCAGCTGTGCCACGTTTTCATAAAGGTCTTCGTAGTTCAGGTCTGTATCCTGCACACCGTATAGATCATCGACAATGCGCTGCAGGTCGATGTCGGGTTGAGGATATTCCTGTGCTGCCATATACCGGCAGCACAGCATCGCAAACAGCGTGAGCAGGTATCGGTTCATACCCGCTTGCCCGTTAACCTGTACGATACCGTAGCCTGATGACTTGCGCCGACATTGGTGGTATGTGAGAACGCATAGTCCAGTATAAATTTACCGGGCTTGAAGCCAATGCCGAGGTAACCTGCACTTGGTTGCAAGGTAACACCGGTACGAAAAGCAATCTTTTTATACGGTGTATATTCAAATCCTGCCTTCCATGTGGGTATATATTCAAGGTCTTTCTGTATCTCGGCTGCGATCAGCACTTTATCGGTGGGCATAAAGGTTATACCGGCCACGAGGCGTGTTGGCAATTTTTCGCCATCTTCTGCCAGTGTGGGTTGATTCAGGTTAACGATGTAGGCGCCAACCGAAAATAGCGGTGTAAGATGGGCAATGCCACCGGCACTTACACTCCACACCGCCTTGCGACCATAACCCTGCACGTTGTACTGAATATAGCTTGCTTTAATACCAAGGGATGCAAGCCCGAAGGTGTTGCTATAGCCAGCGGTTATAATCTGTTCATTATAGAGATCATCGCCAAAGCGAAATATACCGGCACCGGCCACGCCATAGGAGAGGGGTGTCGCAATAACAGCAGCCATGCTGTTGAATGCAGAAAGACAAGGTCTTGCCTGATACGTAAAGGCAGCGGTGGTCTGATTCGTTCCAGCAAGCCCGCCAATATTATTGAAAATCGACCAGGTGTCTGTTAAACACGAAGAAGTAAATCCCAGCGATTGCGCCCGGGCACCCATCAGCGTGGAAGAGCTTTGCGCAGATATAGTATGGACTGAACATGCCAGGCATACCAGCAATAAATAATTTCTCACAACGATTTTTAAAATAATTAGCGCACGAAAGTAACGCACTCAGACAATAACCTCCAACGATTTTTAGGAAGATATTTCTTCGTGATAACAGCTTGCCGGTATATACCTATAAATGATATATATTTTTCCTGAAATGATACCTCAAAAAGGTATATCTATGATTTTCAGGAAATATAAGATATAAACCCAGGCTTTTAATTTTTTGCTTTTAGCTTAAAAGCTTTTACTCGATACTGATCTCCTTGGCCAGTCCCATGGCATTAAAGCGGATAGCCAGGCGTTGCGCATTTTGGGTAGGCGTAGTGCAATCGGGAGACGCCTGCAGGTAGTAATAATAGAATTTCTGGTTGCGCTTGTATAGCTCGTTTCGATCGGGTTTACCAAACACTTCTACAATCTCCATTTCACTGAGGCCGAGGAAATCTGACTTTTGCTGCTGCAGTACAGCCATCGATGAAGCACGTGTGCCAGAACATCCGTTCTTGTCGGCAAGCCACGCTTCGCGGTCAATATTTTTCAGCCCGGGTAACGATTTGCCACACGCGGAGCAGATTGCTATGCTAAATACCAGGAGCGCTTTGCGTCCGTTGAACTTTGTCATGCTTTTGAATTGAATAAAACCATGCTGCGGAAATAACCAGGTACACCGCTCCCACACCATACAGCCATACCGGCCCGTGCAGAAGATAGGTTGTTGCCATCAGGAGTGCCGGGTACAGGACGATTCGCAGCCATTCGGCCCATTTTACCCACGGTCTCCGTTCGAACAATACGCCGCAATTTACAACCACCATGGAGATGAGTATAGTAATAAAAAGATTTTCTGTAGTGGTAAACCGATCGGTGCCATCGGGGGTTTTCTGACGGAATAGAAATATGGCTGTGCCTGCGAGGCAAAGTATATATTGGAAGAGTACGTACAGGTTGAGCGACAGCCCGGCCGTTGTTTCATATTTGCGATAAGCAGCTTTGTCGATGGCAGGCGCTGGCCGGTAGCCTCCCAGATAGCCGGGCAGCCATCCCGGCTTTTTAAAGAGGTAGCGAACGCGGTCGCTCCAGTATGGTATACGCTTCAGATCGCTGCGCATTTCGGCATAGTGGCTGATGTTGGCATACGCGGCATTCCAGCTGTTCAGCGGTTTTGTAATGCCGTAAGTGGGTTTCTCTTCTTCTGCCTGAAAGGTGCCAAAGAGGCGGTCCCAGATGATGAGCGAACCCGCATGATTTTTATCGATATACTTCGGATCGCGCCCATGATGCACGCGGTGATGTGAGGGTGTGTTAAAGATATATTCGAACCATCCCATCTTGCCGATCGTCTCGGTATGTATCCAGAACTGGTATAGCGTATTGAAAGCCGATACCAGGGCGAAGTCAAGGGTATTGAACCCCAGGAAGGCAATGGGAAGGTTGAAGGCAAACGTCCAGACTACCTGCAACGAACTCTGCCGCAAGGCTACCGACAAGTTATATTCTTCGCTTTGATGATGCACTACATGCCCGCCCCAGAACAGGTTTATTTCATGACTCATGCGGTGTGCCCAGTAATAGGCGAAGTCTACCAGCAGGAACAAAGTAAGCCAGTAGAGCCAGTTTCGCTGCAACGTAAACCATGCAAAATGTTCAAAGAGGAATTGATAGGCACTGATGGCAAACACCTTCAGAAACAATCCGGAAAGTTGTTGGGTAATGCCGCAACTCAGGTTGGCGATGGTGTCGGGCAGGGTATACAGGTGCCGGTGTGTGAAGCGTTCGATCAGCAACTCAATGCCAATGAGTATAAAAAAGATCGGGATCGAAAGCACGATTGGATTTATATTCATAGGTCTGGTGGTAGCAGGGGAGGGCGTCCTCTTATAAAAACAAAAAGCGATAGTATTCATTACCATCGCTCTTATGATCTTTTTACTGCGTGATCAGTTGCCGTTAAAAAGATTTTTCTGAGTGTCTTCCACTTTGTTTTCAACAGCATCCTTTACTTCTACTGCTTTTTCTTCAATAGCACTGGCCACTGATGTTACTTTTTCAACTACGGCATCTTTGAGCTCGGCTGCTTTTTCAACAGCAGCCTTAGAGAGGTCGGTAGCTTTCTTGGCCACTGCTTTTGCCTTGCTGGCTACTTTGCTGGCAATAGATTTCTTGGCAGCTTTCTTGGGCGATGCAGCTTTCTTGGCCGGTGATTTTTTAGCCGTTTTCTTAACAGCCTTAACTGCTTTCTTGGCTGATTTCTTAGCCGACTTTGCTGCTTTTTTAGGAGCCTTCTTCGCAGCCTTCGCGGCCTTCTTGGCTACTTTTTTTGCCGCTTTCTTCGCGGCTTTCTTAGAAGTTTTCTTTGCTTTTTTTGCCATAGCGGTGAAATGTTTTTATTACATACCGAAAAGTTAATTAATATTCTTTTTAGTTGTAAACGAATGTATAGATTTTATTCAAAGATATTGTTCGGATCACCGCTATATGTAGTTGGATGGCGAACGATCATTGGTGACAGTAATTGCTATACCTCTTTCCTATAGCTATAAAAGTGGAAGAGGTGATCGGAAAATATAGCTAACATGGGCCCTGCCGGTGTTCTGTATAACCGTACGTTTGCCGAAAATACCGCTCACCTGTTGTATCTGATCGTGTATCGCGAACACCTGCAATGGGTATCAGCGAAAGATAATCAGATCGTATCCGCTGTAGCAGACGTAACCTGGTGATGGTTCTGGGCTGCCAAAGCAATGCAGGGTTCATGTTTTTGTACTTCCATGGTGGGGATATGCAGCCGCTTCATCTCTTGGGTAGCCCAGTCGCTGAGCAGTTTGATGAAGGGTAGCAGCTCGCGCCCGCTGTCGGTAAGTTCGTATTCTACGCGGGGAGGTAACTCGATATATTCATAGCGTTTGATCAATCCATCGTCTTCCAGCTCGCGCAGCGTTTGTGTAAGCATCTTGGGAGTAATGCCGGTAATGGATTTACGCAACTGTCCATAGCGCTGAATGCCGTAGCTCAGGTGCCAGAGAATACGGCCCTTGTGCTTGCCGCCGATGCGTTGAAAACCATAGTCAACCGAGCATTGAGGTGCTATTACTCTTTTCTTTTCCATACAGTAAAAATTTTTTCTTGCTGATGATCACCAATAGTATCCTTTTGGTTCGCAGGATACCAGAAAGTGCATACTTGAAACACGCTTACCCGTCACGTTAGTTTGCCTGAACAACACGTAAATACAAATTTTTTATGAAGACAATTCAATTGAACCGCTTCGGCATAGAGAACCTGCAGGTGGTGAGCACCGAGAAGCCTGCGCCTGGCGCACACGAGGTGCTGGTAAAAGTAGAAGCTGCATCTTTCAACTTTCTCGACCTGATGATGATTAATGGATACTATAATCCCGATCTCGCCTTTCCTTATACACCAGGTTCGGATGCTGCCGGTATTGTAGAAAGTATAGGATCGGCTGTGACACGCTGGAAGAAAGGTGATCGTGTTATAACACACTTCATTCAGACGTGGATCGCCGGAAGCAAAAGTATAGTCGATTTTCAGAATCGTACGGGGCTCGAAAAGCCGGGTGTACTGCGTGAGTATATCTGTATATCGGAAGATGCGTTGATTGCCACTCCTGCGAATCTTTCATCTGCGGAAGCATCTACCTTGCCTATTGCCGGACTCACTGCGTGGACCGGATTGATTGATTATGCAAACCTGAAACCCGGGCAGACAATCCTTACACAAGGCACTGGTGGTGTATCTGTTTTTGCCTTGCAAATTGCCAAAGCAATGGGTGCCCGTGTTATTGCTACATCAGGTTCTGCGGATAAACTCGAACGACTAAAAGCACTGGGGGCACACGAGGTAATTAACTATCGCGATACGCCTGACTGGCATGTTGAGGCGAAGCGACTCACCAACGGAAGAGGAGTAGATGCTATACTGGATGTAGGCGGCACCGAAACGCTCACCAAGTCGGTATATGCTGTAAAGGCCGATGGATTTGTGGGCCTGGTAGGAAACTTATCCGGTGCGGTGGTGCCGTTCAATATATATGATACAGTTCCCAACAATGCTACGTTGCGCGGCATCTCTGTGGGCAGTCGCGAAAGCTTTGAAGCCTTTGCACGCGCCATTGAGCTTACCACACTAAAGCCCGTTATCGATCGTGTATTTCCCTTCGATGCCGTGCAGGAGGCCTATCGCTATATGGAAAGCAAAACCTTCTTCGGCAAGATTATTATAGCATTCCCATGAACCTTAAACTTTAAACCTTGAACCTTGAACCTGGAACCTTGAACTTTTGAATGGTTAAAGTTCCAGGTTCAAAGTTAGGTTGCATTAGATGCGCGCCTGGTAAGTATATAGTTCGAAGTATCGTCCTTTTTTAGCGATCAGCTCATCGTGACTGCCGCGCTCGGCTATTTCACCACCTTCAATCACCAGTATCTGATCAGCCTGGCGGATGGTGCTCAGCCGGTGGGCAATCACAAATGTAGTGCGTCCTTTCATCAGGCTGCGCAGGCTGTCTTGTATGAACGACTCTGATTCTGTATCGAGGTTGGAAGTAGCTTCATCGAGTATCAGTATGCGCGGATCGGCGAGTATAGCACGGGCAATTGCGATGCGCTGACGCTGGCCACCGGAAAGTTTTACACCACGTTCGCCAATCACGGTATCGAGTCCCAGCTCGAAGCGATCGGTAAACTCATGCACGTGCGCGGCATGAACGGCACGATTCAGCTCTTCCGCGGAAGCGCCAGGACGCGGGAAGAGTATATTTTCGCGGATCGTTCCTTCGAAGAGAAAGTCGTCCTGCAACACCACACCCAGCTGACTGCGATAGCTGTTCAGCGATACCGTACTAAGGTCAATGCCATCCACCGTGATAAGGCCATTGTCGGGATTCAGGAAGGTAGCAGCAAGACCGGCAATCGTAGTTTTACCGGAGCCGGAGGTGCCCACGAGCGCTGTAACGCTTCCGCTGGGGGCCGTAAAGCTGATGTTCTTCAAGACCGGTTTACCTTCTTCGTATGCGAACGACACATTATTAAAGACGATGTCGCCCTGTATATGGCTTATCGTTTTTACACGCTTCGTGCTGTCTTCTTCCGGCTCCATGTTCATGATCTCTTCCGTGCGATCAAGTCCGGCAAAAGCTTCCGTTAACTGGCTGCCGATGTTGCTCATCTGCACAATAGGAGCGATCATAAAACCAAGGTATAGGGTGAACGCAAGAAAATCACCGGGGCTCATGCTGCCCTGTATATTCATATAGCCACCAATGCCCATAATGCCTACACTGGCCAGGCCCAGCAGAAAGGTAGCGGAGCTGGTAACAAGACTGGTGGTGGTAAGACTTTGTTTTACATTGAGAAAAAGCCGCTCTACACCGGCTTCGAAGGTTTTGATTTCCTGTGCTTCGGCATTGAAGCCTTTGATCACGCGCACACCGTTGAGTGTTTCGGTGAGACGACCGGTAACCTCTGCGTTGAGCTTGCCACGTTCCCGAAAAATAGGGCGAATTTTGTTGAACGCTTTGAGCGATATAAAACCAAACACGGCCACGGGCACCAGCACATAAAGCGTCATCAACGGGCTGATGCGGATGAGTAATACCAGGCAGATAACAGCACTCAGCAGGCCGCCTACCAGTTGCACCAGGCCTGTACCCACCAGGTTGCGTACACCTTCAACATCCGTCATGATACGCGATACCAGTGCACCGGATTTATTATTGTCGAAGAAACGTACCGGCAGTCTCAGAATTTGTTTCTGCACGCGCACACGCAATACAGAGATGAGATGCTGTGCTTCTACACTCAGCAGTTTGGTGAGCAGAAAGGAAGTTACAGCCTGGATGACGATGGCGGCAATCACACCTCCCAGGAGATTATAGAGCAATGGAATATTCTTTTTGGCGATCACTTCATCAACCAGGTACTTGCTGGCCCATGGCAGGGCAAGGCCCGCTACACGACTGATGACGATGAGCAGAAGACCAACCGCTAATAGTTTTCGGCGTGGCCATACAATGGTTTTGAAAACATGGCCAATGGTTATTTTCGATTTGGTAGCAGACATTCGTTCTCTGGTTTGGAGTTTCTTACGGAACAAGACGGTTGAAGGAACTGTTTTATTTCCTGCGTCAATAAAAATAGCTGTAATTTTCGGATATGATCATTCGCTTCTCGTCAGAAACTATACCCACCGTTGTACTGAAAGCAGGAGAGATAGCCTTTGCCCGCTATAAACATGAAACCACTGCCCATACCAAAACGGTGTTGCTGCAGGAGAACTCGCTGATCTTTGTGCTGGACGGACATAAGAAATTATACTTCAACGATTTTTCTGCACTTGTAGAACCGGGGCAACTGTTGTTTCTGAAACGCGGCTTGTATGTGATGTCTGAATTTCTCGAAGACGTTAACTACGAAGCACTGATCATCTTCTTTTCGGATGCTTTCTTAAAAGAATTTTCATTGAAGCATATGTCCGTACCACAGGGAGCGGGCATGCAGTATCAGCCGATGACGCATCTGGTTATTCCCACCAATACATTGCTGGAAAGCTTTCGCGATCAGTATCTCGGTTATTTCGATCAGTCACTCACACGTCTGCATGATATACTGCAATTAAAGCTCACGGAATTATTTCTCCTGCTGATTTCCGGAGGAAATAGTGAACAGGTGATGCGTTGGATTCAGGGCATTGCCCACCGGCAGCCGGTTAGCCTGGAATATATAGTGCGGAAGCATTTGTTTCAGCCGCTGACACTAGACGAGCTCGCGGAACTGTCGGGCAGAAGCCTGGCATCTTTCAAGCGCGACTTCCAGAATCTTTATAGTATATCTCCACGGAAATGGATCAACACCCAACGGCTGGCCCATGCTAAAATGCTCCTGCACAACACTTCCGGAAATGTGTCGGAAGTAGCAGCCGAATGTGGTTTTGATAATGTGCCCTACTTCATCCGTGTTTTTAAACATGAATTTGGTGTTACGCCTGCCGACTGGCGAGCCAAAAGTGCAATAGGTTGAGCTTTGTGTATTACCTGCCCGGTTGGTGCCTGTGCTAGCTTTGTATAAAATCAAATATATATGAAAAACTATTGTATCGTGCTGCTGTTGCTGCTGTGTAGAGCAGCGTATGCCCAGCCCGTTGTAATCACATCGCCGCTCGATCATCCGGAAAGCATCGCTTCGGATGGAAAATTTTTGTATGCTACCCTGATCGGCAAAGCCCTTGCCCCGACAGCCAAAGATGGCGATGGTGGTCTTTGCAAACTTGATCTGTCAGGGAAGGTGATCGATGCACATTTCAACAAAGAACCGTTGAATGCACCCAAAGGCACCGCCCTGCTGGGAAACAAGCTATATATAGCTGACATTGACCGGTTGGTGGTGATCGATCTTTCTTCCGGGAATAAAGTGGATGAAATCGATATGGCTGCTACCGGATCAGTATTTCTCAATGATATAGCGGTGATGGGTGACTCTGTTTTATTTGTGAGTGCTACCGATATAGGGCAGATATTCAAAGTGTCGCTGGCAAAACCGAACAAAGTAGCGCCGCTGTCCTTGCCGAAGATTCTTGGTCCGAACGGATTGGTATTCGATTCAGCGAATAATACACTGTATGTAGCCGGCCTGGACCGCAGTGAACACCCGGCAGGAGAGTTGGGAATGATTACCTTCAAAGGTAACGCGTGCCACTACGAAACACTTACCGATGCGAAAGGTGTGTTTGATGGTATACAGATGATCGATGCGCATACACTCATTGTATCCGATTGGGTAAATATAAAACTGCTGCAATCGCGGCTGTTGAAAGTTAACCTCCGCGACAAGAGCTATACCGAACTATACAAAGGCACCGATGCCGCCGATATATACTACGATAAAAAGAAAAACCGCATCATCCAGCCGGGTCTTAGGGATGGGGTAATATTGGAATACTCGTTGAACCGTTATTAGTTTACCCGTTAATCGTTATCAGGAAGAGTATATTAACAGTTACCCCTAAACGATCTGTGCTATTCTGTGAATTCTGTGGGAACAAATGCATTTATTTCCCACAGAATTCACAGAATTACACAGATAACCTGTAACGATTAACGTGTAACTGATAACTAGTTTTCCTCACTCTTGCTCAACGGCTTTTTACTTTTTTCCTGATCTTCTTCCGAGAGTGCTCCGGGAGTATAGATGTCTTCTACAGGAGTTTCGTCAGTAAGATTTTCCTCAGTTCTTGCAATCTGCTCATCAATGGCCGGAGAGGTGTTGAGCGTATTATCAGGACTGAATTGTTTGGTTGTTGTTCTTCGTGTTGTTCTCATGGCTTCTATAGTTTATCTTCACAAGGGCAAAAAACTATGCCTTCAGGAGTGCTGGCATGAATTTATATACCATGATTGGTTACGCTGCTGTATCGATTATTCATCAAAAAAAGTAATTGTTATGAACAACTGGTTCAAGCTCATCGAAGATAAACTGGTCAGGTGGTGGACGTACGCCATTCGCATGTTACCCAATTTTGTGCTGGCCATTGTTGTGCTGGCAGTTACTATATTTATAGCACGCATCATACAGCGCCTGGCACAAAAGTTTGTGATGAGCTTTTCGAAGAGTGAATCGCTGAGTGGATTGGTGGCCGGTGTGCTGTATTCTTTAGTGATTATACTGGGCACGATGATGGCACTGGAGATCATGCAGCTGGAGAAAACGGTTACTTCCTTGCTGGCCGGTGTTGGTATTATAGGCCTGGCGCTCGGTTTCGCATTTCAGGACCTCACGGCCAATTTTATATCCGGTGCATTTATAGCTGTAAAACGTCCCTTTGATATTGGGCACATTGTAGAAACGAATGGCTTTGTAGGAACAATTGAGGAAATTCGATTGCGCTCCACCACACTGCGCACATTCGCTGGACTGAATGTGATCATTCCCAATAAAGATATATTTCAGAAGCCGATCATTAACTATTCGCTTTCCAAAGAAAGACGTGTGGAACTGGAGTTCATGATCGGCAATAATGTTGATCTGCACTATATAGCACAACAGATTGAAGAAGCGTTGAAAGGCACGGGCTCTGAAGAACTGATTCGCGATGTTAATGTGTTCTACGAGGCAATAGAAGATCCCAAGATCAAACTCTATATATCTTTCTGGACGAGCAACAGCGAACCCAACGAATTTATGAAAGCGCGTCACCTTGCGATTCTTGCTATATATAAAGTGTTTACCACGAACAAGATTTATACAATACAGTTTGGTGAGCCGCAAGAAGTCAACGGGCGTTGAAGTGTTACCGTTTTGAGACCGTTTCTGTAGGCACTGTGCCGTTCATGGCCGTGACTTTACTTTCCATGGGAAGCGATACAATAAACGTTGAACCTTCTCCTTCTTTGCTCAGCACGGTAATATGCCCTTTGTGGTGCTCGGCTATCTTCCTGCAAAGTGCCAGCCCTATACCGGTTCCTTCGTGGCGCTGGTCGGTGTGGAGGCGCTTGAACATACCGAAAACTTCTTCTGCATACTTTTGATCGAAGCCAAGCCCGTTGTCTTTTACCAGGATGCGGCAATAGGTATGCAGATCGCCCTGTCGGCTGTAATGCCGGTCGGCACTGATGGTAATTTCGGGCGCTACATCTTTTTTGCTATACTTCAGGGCGTTGCTGATCAGGTTGTGGAACATCAACCGGATCAATCCCGGGTTTGCGTTTAGCACCGGCAATTCGTCAAACGTGATTTGTGCATTCTTTAGCCTGATCTCGTCTTCCAGCTCCAGTAGTATATCTTTGATTGTTATGTTTACATCTGTGCTGATAAACGCATGCGTATCGTCTGATATTTTCGAGAAGGTAAGGATATCGCGAATGAGTGCCTGCATGTGCTCGGCCGACTTCTGAATGCGATCGAAGTCGGCCTTGCCACCTTCGTCTACTGTATCTTTATACTTCATATAGAGCTTGTTCGCGAAGAGCCTGATCTTGCGCAGCGGCTCCTGCAGGTCGTGCGATGCCATGAAAGCAAAGCGGTCCAGCTCTTTGTTAACCGACTGCAACCGCTCGATGTTCACGAGCAGCTCCTGGTTCAGTTGTTTTACTTTTTCTTCGGAAGCAATGCGCTCTTTCACTTCGTTCTCCAGACTGCGGTTAATGGCGATCAGCTTTTGTTCCTGTACTTTCAGCGTGTGCGTCTTCTGGTATAGATCAACCAGCACCGCCACCTTCGCGCGCAGCACATCCGGATTAATGGGCTTGAATATATAGTCTACCGCACCCGCCTGGTAGCCCTTGTACATATTTTCGTCACCAAAATTATTCGCGGTAATGAAAATGATCGGAATGTGTTTGAGCTTTTCACGCTCGTAGATGAGCGATGCCGTTTCAAAGCCGTTAAGGTTTGGCATCTTTACATCCATGAGAATCATGGCAAAGTCAAACTCCGTGAGCAGTATTTTCAGTGCTTCTCTTCCCGAACGGGCTTTTATAAAATGGTAACCATTCGGTTCGAGGATCGTCTCAATGGAGAGTAAATTATCCTCGCGGTCGTCTACTAATAAGATCTTCGGTTGCATGCAGAAAGTTTTTCACGTTACAGGATCATTTGCAGAACCACAGGCGCATCAATGAAAGTAACTGATCGATCTTTACAGGTTTCGTAATATAGTCAGAAGCACCCGCTTCTATACATTTCTGTCGGTCGCCTTTCATCGCCTTTGCCGTAACGGCAATGATTGGTAAGGAACTGTTCTTGTGTTCGCGTCTGATCTTTTGTGTAGTTTCATAACCGTCCATCTCCGGCATCATAATATCCATGAGCACCATTTCGATCCGTGGATTTTCATTCAATATCTGGATGGCATCTCTGCCACTTTCAGCTGTAATCACATTAATATTATAGCGCTCAAACACAGTAGTGAGTGCAAACAGGTTGCGCACATCGTCATCCACCACCAGTATATTCTTGCCGCTGAGTATATCTTCTTTATTGCGGATGTTCTCTACAATGCGTCTCTTCTCGCGCGAAAGATCTTTGTGGTTGATGTGGAGGTGTGCGATCGTTTCTTCCAGCAACTGCTCAATGGAATTGGCGCTCTTCGGTATAATCATGTTGGAATTGAGATTCAGCTGATTCATCTCCACCTTGTTGAAATCGCGTGCTGAATATACAATTACCGGGGTGAGTTTCTTCTTCAACTGACTCACGGTGTGTACCAGTTCCGGCCCGGATATATCAGGCAATGTATAGTCGAGAATGATGCAATCCGGCTCCTCTTTCTTGATCAGGTCAATCGCTTCTGCACCGGTAGTGGCGATGGTTACCAGCAGGTTGTTATCCTGGATGATCTTGGCAATCTGTGATGAATCGATCTCGTTATCTTCCACTACCAGTATACGCTTGGGTTCATGCTGGTTATAGGATGCGATGTCGGTAATCAGCTCATCAAGTGCTGTGTTGTCGAGCGGCTTGAGCAGGAAGCTGCGGGCTCCGCGTTTCAATGCCAGCGTTTTATTCTCTTCACCCGATATAACGTGAATCGGTATATGGCGGTAGTTGAGATCGCCGCGCAGCAGGTCGAGTACTTTCCAGCCACTGGTGTCGGGAAGTTTTACATCGAGTGTGATGGCCACAGGGGAATAGCGATTGATGAAATCGAATACTTCCAGTGCACTGGTGGCGACCACGGCTTTCAAACCGGCCTCATGTGCTTTGTCGATCACAATTTTACCAAAGCGATAATCGTCTTCCACAATGAGTATAACTTTATCGGATGGTTGAATGTGGTTCCGGTCATCGCCGGTTTCGTTGATCATTTCGTTCACAATCTCGAGGCCGCGCGTGTCCACACCATCTTTGGTAACACGCAACGTACTGAGCAGGGTATCGATGTTGCCGTTGTTATCGGTTAACTGCAACTGCTCAATCGCTTTTATACTCTTCGAAGTTTCGCGTGGCGCTATATTGGCCAGCGAGTCGGCCGGCAGGAACAGGGTAAATGTACTTCCTCTTCCGGGAGCACTGTCGAGCTCGATGGTACCGCCCAGCAGTTCGGCAAGACCCCGGCTGATGGACAAGCCCAGCCCGGTGCCACCATACTTCCGGCTGGTAGAACCTTCTGCCTGCTGGAATGCTTCGAAGATAATCATTTGTTTCTCCTGCGGTATACCTATACCGGTATCGCTGATGGAGAAGGCGATCACGCGTTTTGCATGGTCGAGGTTCTGGTTCCCCGGTTTCCAGTTGCGCGGTGCATCGTATATTTTCAAACTTACTTCTCCCTTCTCGGTAAATTTAAATGCGTTCGAGAGCAGGTTCTTGAGAATCTGGTTGAGTCGCTGTATATCTGTTTCCAGTGATGACGGGAGGGAAGGCTCCATCTCGATTCTGAACTTGAGGTTGCGCGCTTCAGATATAGGCTTGAATGTAGTTTCCACAAAGGATGCAATCTCTGCCAGCGGAACCGGAGATATATTTGTTGATATAAATCCGGATTCGATCTTCGAGAGGTCAAGAATATCGTTGATGAGTTGGATCAGGTCATCACCGCACGAGTGAATCGTCTTGGCGTAACGAATCTGCTTTTCATTCAGATTGCCTTCTGCATTTTCGTAAAGCTGTTGCGCGAGAATAAGCAAACTGTTGAGCGGTGTGCGCAACTCGTGCGACATGTTGGCGAGGAACTCGGATTTATACTTGGATGTAAGTGTAAGCTGTTCTGCTTTTTCTTCGAGTGAACGGCGCGCTTCTTCCACTTCTTTGTTCTTGGCTTCCACTTCTTCTTTCTGCTTTACCAGCAGCAGCGCTTTATCCTGAAGCTCATCGTTTGTTCTGCGCAACTCGCCTTGCTGTACTTTCAACTCACTGGCCAGTGATTGCGATTGCGTAAGGAGCTCTTCTGTACGTGTATTTGCTTCGATCGTGTTCAGCACGATACCAATACTTTCTGTTACCTGGCTGAGGAAGTCGAGGTGAGTTTCGTTGAATACTTCGAGTGATGCCAGTTCGATTACCGCCTTCACATCATTCTCGAACAACACGGGCAGAATAATGAGGTTGGAAGGTTTCGCTTTGCCAAGACCGGAGTTGATCTTGATATACCCTTGCGGCACGTTGGTAAGCAGGATCCTTTCTTTCTCGAATGCGCACTGCCCTACAAGACCTTCGCCGATGGCAAATTCCTTCGGTATATTTTTCTCTTCTTTATAGGCGTATGCAGCGAAGAGTTGCAGTTTAACGTTGGCAGTTTCTTCGTCCTGTTTCAAAATATAGAATGCACCGAAATGTGCATTTACCACTTGCGCAAGCTCGGAAAGAATGCGCTTCGATACAGTGTCGAGATCGCGTTGCCCCTGCAACATCTGGGTAAATTTCGCAAGGTTCGATTTCAGCCAGTCCTGATCCTGGTTACGCAAAGTAGTTTCGCGCAGGTTCGTGATCATCTGGTTGATGGTATCTTTCAACGCCTCGAGTTCTCCTTTTGCATCCACGCGAATGGTTCGCGTTAAATCTCCTTTTGTTACCGCCGATGCCACTTCCGATATAGAGCGCACCTGTGTAGTTAAATTCGCAGCAAGCTGGTTCACGTTCTCCGTCAAATCTTTCCATGTACCGGATGCTCCAGGTACACTGGCCTGACCACCGAGCCGTCCTTCCACACCTACTTCGCGTGCCACCGTTGTTACCTGGTCGGCAAACACGGCAAGTGTATCGATCATCTCGTTGATTGTGTCGGTTAACTGCGCTAACTCTCCCAACGCGTTGATGGATAGCTTTTGTTTCAAATTTCCTTTTGCCACCGAAGTTACCACCTTCGCTATACCACGCACCTGGCCGGTAAGGTTCGAGGCCATCTGGTTTACCGAGTCTGTCAAGTCTTTCCACGTACCGGCTACACCGCGCACCTCGGCTTGTCCACCGAGTTTACCTTCTGTACCTACTTCACGTGCCACGCGCGTCACTTCAAATGCGAAGGAGTTGAGCTGTTCCACCATCGTGTTCACGGTGTTCTTTAACTCGAGCATTTCTCCACGCACGTCTACGGTAATTTTTTTCGAGAGGTCACCGTTCGCCACCGCGGTTGTTACCCCCGCTATATTTCGCACCTGGTCGGTAAGGTTACCCGCCATCTGGTTTACGGAGTCCGTCAAATCTTTCCATGTACCGGCCACACCTGGCACGAAGGCTTGTCCACCGAGTTTACCTTCAGTACCCACTTCGCGCGCCACACGCGTTACTTCCGATGCGAACCCGCGAAGCTGATCCACCATGGTGTTCAGTGTTTCTTTCAACTGTAAAATTTCTCCGCGCACGTCTACGGTAATTTTCTTCGACAAGTCACCGTTCGCCACCGCTACCGCTACGTTCGCTATATTTCGAATCTGTGCCGTAAGGTTACCGGCCATCTGGTTTACCGAGTCTGTCAAACCTTTCCATACGCCACCAACACCTTTTACTGTAGCTTGTCCACCGAGTTTACCTTCTGAACCTACTTCACTGGCCACACGCGTTACTTCCGATGCAAAGGAGTTGAGCTGATCCACCATGGTGTTGATCGTATTCTTCAACTCCAGCATTTCACCCTTCACGTCCACGGTAATTTTCTTCGAGAGGTCACCCTTCGCCACGGCTGTTGTTACCTCTGCTATATTTCGCACCTGGTTCGTCAGGTTATCGGCCATCTTATTTACGGAGTCCGTCAAATCTTTCCATGTACCACCAACACCGGGTACATCGGCCTGTCCACCCAGCTGACCTTCAGAACCTACTTCGCGCGCCACACGCGTTACTTCTGATCCGAAGGAGTTGAGCTGATCCACCATGGTATTGATCGTGTTCTTCAACTCGAGCATTTCTCCACGCACGTCCACCGCAATCTTCTTCGACAAGTCGCCCTTCGCCACGGCTGTTGTTACCTCCGCTATATTTCGCACCTGGTTCGTCAGGTTGGAAGCCATCTGGTTTACGGAGTCCGTCAAGTCTTTCCATGTACCGCCTACACCGGGCACGTTTGCCTGACCACCGAGCTGACCATCGGAACCCACTTCACGTGCCACGCGTGTTACTTCCGATGAGAAGGAGTTCAGCTGATCCACCATCGTGTTTATAGTGTTCTTCAACTCCAGCAATTCACCTTTCGCATCCACGGTAATTTTCTTCGAGAGGTCGCCTTTTGCCACGGCCGTTGTTACTTCTGCTATATTTCGCACCTGACCGGTAAGGTTGGATGCCATCTGGTTTACCGAGTCTGTCAAATCTTTCCAGACACCACCAACACCTTTTACCGTGGCTTGTCCTCCGAGCTTACCTTCGGTACCTACTTCGAGGGCCACACGCGTTACCTCTGATCCGAAGGAGTTGAGCTGATCCACCATGGTATTTATCGTATTCTTCAACTCCAGCATTTCTCCGCGCACGTCCACGGTAATTTTCTTCGACAAGTCACCGTTCGCCACCGCTGTAGTTACGCCCGCTATATTTCGCACCTGACCAGTAAGGTTGGAAGCCATCTGGTTTACCGAGTCGGTGAGATCTTTCCAGATACCACCCACACCTTTCACTGTGGCCTGTCCACCGAGCTTACCTTCCGTACCTACTTCGAGGGCCACGCGCGTTACTTCTGATCCGAAGGAGTTAAGCTGATCCACCATGGTATTTATAGTGTTCTTCAACTCGAGCATTTCTCCGCGCACGTCCACGGTAATTTTCTTCGATAAGTCACCGTTCGCTACCGCGGTGGTTACCCCCGCTATATTTCGTACCTGGTTTGTTAAGTTACCGGCCATCTGGTTTACGGAGTCTGTCAAGTCTTTCCATGTACCACCTACACCCGGTACATCGGCCTGGCCACCGAGCTGTCCTTCCGAACCTACCTCGCGCGCCACGCGTGTTACTTCCGATGAGAATGAGTTGAGCTGATCCACCATGGTATTTATAGTGTTCTTCAACTCCAGCAATTCTCCCTTCGCATCTACCGTAATCTTCTTCGACAAATCTCCTTTTGCCACCGCGGTTGTTACCCCCGCTATATTTCGTACCTGCGCGGTAAGGTTACCGGCCATCTGGTTTACCGAGTCTGTAAGGTCTTTCCATACACCCCCCACACCGCGCACTGTGGCCTGGCCACCGAGTCGTCCTTCGGTACCTACTTCAAGTGCCACACGCGTTACTTCAGAGGAGAATGAGTTGAGCTGGTCCACCAGTGTGTTGATTGTATTTTTCAGCTCGAGCATTTCTCCTTTCACATCCACCGTAATTTTTTTGGAGAGATTACCCCGTGCAATGGCCGTGGTTACTTCGGCAATGTTACGCACCTGGTTGGTGAGATTACCGGCCATCTGGTTCACCGAATCGGTGAGATCTTTCCACACTCCGTCTACACCTTTTACTTTCGCCTGACCACCAAGTTTACCTTCCGAGCCTACTTCACGGGCCACACGCGTTACCTCCATCGAGAAGAGGTTGAGCTGCTTCACCATGTCGTTTACTTCTTTGGCGATGCGTGCAAATTCACCCTGCAATACATGGCCGCCGATTTCCTGCTGCATTTCCTGCGAGAGATTTCCCTTCGCTACAGAACTGATTACATGCGCAATCTCGATAGTAGGATGCACCAGGTCGGAGATGAGCCCGTTTAGGGAATTTACCCCTGTGCTCCACGAGCCTTTTGCATTGGGCACTTCGATGCGCTCCGTAAGTTTACCCTGCTTGCCGATGGTATTACCGGCACGCATAAACTCCTGCATCATCTTTTCATTGAGGGAAATTATATCATTGAGTGTATCGCATATCTTGCCACTTACACCGACCTGATCGAAAGGCATGCGCACGGTAAAATTTCCATTGCGCACTTCAGTGAGCACGCGAAGCAATTCGCGATTGTCAAGAATGCCGAGCTGCTGGTAGTATTCCTGATCTATAGGATGCTGATGTTGCGCCTGCACTTTTTTCCGTGTGGCCTTCGGCCGGGAAAGCACTTCCACGCTATCTCCGTTCTTCGAAGAAGTTACAGCTTTGGTTTTTTTGCCCATGAGGTAGATAGTTTATGTAAAAACAAGTTACTAGAGAATTGATGACAATACATGTATATGAGATTAAAAAGTAAAATAATCCATATATGGTTTGCCTCTTGCGGAATTAGTTCCACAACGCAAGTCGAAACATTTATAAATAAAAAAGTATGCCAGGTAGTCCGGGCATACTATATATGGAGAGGGGATTGGTACGTTGTTATTCCTGGTGAACACCTTCGGCGATCTCTTCAATCATTTTTTTACAAAAAGCCGGCAGGTCTTTCGGACTCCGGCTCGTAACCAGTCCGTTGTCTACTACCACCTCGCGGTCTACCCAGTTTGCTCCGGCATTGATCAGGTCGGTTCGTATAGAAGGATAGGAGGTAACTTCACGTCCTTCCATCAAACCGGTTTCGATCAGCGTCCACGGACCGTGGCATATCGCTGCAACAGGTTTATGTGCCTGTAAAAACTCCGTTACAAAATTTACGGCATCTTCATCTATCCGCAGCTGGTCTGGATTTATAACACCACCGGGCAGCACCAGCGCATCGTAATCGTCTGCGCTTACATCATCTACTATTTTGTCAACCGTATACTCCTTGCCCCAGTTCTTTTCTGCCCACGCTTTGATCTTACCTGCTTCCAGCGAAACAACATCAACGGTAGCGCCGGCTTCCTTCAATGCTTTAATGGGTTCGGTAAATTCAGATTCTTCAAAACCATGTGTAGCCAGTACTGCCACTTTCTTGTCTGCAAGTTTTTGTTCCATGTTTCTTCGGTTTTATATAATTGATAATTACCTGACGGATTTCTTCCTGTGCTGCTGAGATTATTCGCTAAATCGAAAAAAGCATGCCCCGCGTGAAGTATAGGTTATTAACCAAGGTACGGCATAGTCTTTATGGCTTAAAACAAAATAACGATGCAATCATGGGTGAGGATAAAAAGCAGCAGTATTCGTTCTGGTATAGAAATAGTTTATCATTGGTGTTAGTGCTATGTTTTATACTTGCATTTTCCGGCCAGACGTATACCGGCTGGATTGAGCACAACAGCGATCTTGAAAAATTAAACGCACCGCCGATATCGCTACACGAGTATTTATCGACAGGACATTTTGTGGAAGTAACTTTTGAAAACTGGGAGAGTGAATTTCTGCAGATGTTCATGTATGTAATGCTCACTATATTCTTACGGCAGCAGGGATCAAGTGAATCAAAATCATTGGAAGAACCGGAAGAAGTAGATCGCGAGCCGTTGCCTCACCAGGATGCACCGTGGCCAGTAAAAAAAGGCGGATGGTGGTTGCGATTATACAAGAGCTCATTGACCATTGCCTTTATTATACTCTTTATAGTCAGTTTCTGGTTGCATGCTTATGGAAGCCTGCGCGACTACAATGAAGAACAACGCCTTCGAAATGAACCGGAGAAAACAATGCGTGAATATATACTTACATCCCGTCTTTGGTTTGAATCATTTCAAAACTGGCAAAGCGAATTTGTAGCCGTTACTGCTATTGTTGTGCTTTCCATTTACCTGCGCCAGAAAGGCTCGCCCGAATCAAAACCCGTAGATGCCCCAATACTTGAAACGGGAAACTGAATGCTTTGCCGTTATCGGTTACATATTACACATGCAGAGATTTGAATAACGATGAATTAATAATGAATAAAGAA
>NZ_DAIQRQ010000015.1:37660-67277 GCF_036786105.1 Ohtaekwangia sp. | reverse complement strand
TACATATTACACATGCAGAGATTTGAATAACGATGAATTAATAATGAATAAAGAACAAGGGACAAATGAATAAAGAACAAGGAACCGATCAACAAATGTTGAGCATAAAACCAAGTACACACCTCATCCCACCCACACTCCTCTAGCAGCTGGAAGCTAGCAGCTAAAAGCTAAAAAAAAGGTCTTTCACTTCGTTTACCTACGCCAGCATTACCTGGATCAGGCAGTGGGAATCATTTCTCAGCCGTATTTATTTTACAACCTATCAAATTAAGCACTCCCAACAAAGTGAAAGACTTGGGTGTAATGCCTAAAATGCTATGCCGGAATTACGCTGCATGTTAAATATATAGGGCGTAACACTTAAGTGTATATAGAATGATATCTGAAAATGTTGAAAAAATTCTACACTAGTGTAGTTATATTTTTTTAAATTGTTCTTCTGCTGGTTGAGTTGAAGGCACATTTTTTTACTCATCCAAACGCTAAACCCCTCTCGTATGAACACACGCTGGACAGGAACACTGGAATTTGGCCTGGTTACTATACCCTTTAAAATCAGTACGAAGACGCTTCAACCTGGCGCGGACTCTACGGATATGCAGAACGGCAATGTGATACAAATTGTCGATTTTCTCTCCCGCGACAGGATCAATGAATCTCAATTCGAATCAAATCTCCAACTTGAGCCTGATAAGGAGGGGGCGCATGCGTTTAACCTGCTTCAGGACGGGTTAGTAAAAAATAATAAAGTTGCGCTCGGCAGCTTCAACGGCTACGACAACAACTATATATGCCTGTTGCACGCAGAAGATGAAGGCATGTGTGTTGAATTGGTGGATACTTTTACAGAAGATGAAACGCTTGAAGACAATCTGGCCCGGCATGGCATGATGGGCGCAGAAGCCGAGGCAAAGCGTCTTTCTCCGTTTGGCCAGGTAAAGAAATTCTTTTCAATGCAGAGCCTGAAGTTCTTTTAGTATACATCACGTCTGGCATATTATTTAAACAGATGCTTTCAGTAAACAACCAAGCACATGAGAGCAATCTGGACAGGAGCCATTGGTTTCGGGCTCGTAAATATTCCTGTTAAATTATATAGCGCTACACAACAAAGTGAGCTTGACCTTGATCTTCTCGATAAGAAAGATCATGCACACATTCGCTTTCATCGTGTAAATGAGGAAACCGGTAAAGAAGTAACGTGGGGAAATATAGTCAAGGCCTATAAATACAACGGCGAATATGTTGTGCTGGATGATAAGGACTTTGAAAGAGCCAGCCCGAAGAAAAGTAAAATCATTGAAATAACCGATTTCGTTTCAGAAGCGGAAATTGATCCTATCTATTATGAAACACCTTACTACCTGGAGCCGGAACGTTCCGGTACGCGTGCCTATAGCTTGTTGCACGATGCTCTGCTGAAGAGTGAGAAGGCAGGTGTGGGAAGTTTTGTATTGCGCAGCCGCGAGCATCTTTGTGTGCTGCGTCCGTTGGATAAAGTGATTGTACTGAATCGCATACGCTTTGCAGAAGAGATTCGCGATTCATCTGAGTTAAAATTGCCTGCCAGTAAACCGAAAGCCGGCGAGTTGAAGATGGCGCTTTCGCTGATCGATCAGCTTACTTCGCCATTTGATATTTCAAAATTCAAGGATACATATTCAGAAGAGTTGCGTAAATTGATCAAGGCGAAAGCAACTGGCAAAAAGACCGAGTTCCCGAAGTTGAAAGTTACGCATCGTAAATCCGCCGATCTCATGTCGCAGTTAAAGGCCAGTCTTAAACGCGCATCGTGATGAGCCTTACCACCTATAAGCAGAAACGTAATTTTAAAAATACACCCGAGCCATCCGGAAAAAAACGGAATGCCCACGCTACGTTGTCGTTCGTAGTGCAACGGCATGATGCTTCCCGGCTGCATTATGATTTTCGTTTGGAAGTAGACGGTGTATTGAAGAGCTGGGCTATACCGAAAGGACCTTCCCTGAATCCTGCTGATAAACGACTTGCCATGATGGTGGAAGATCACCCGCTGGAGTATGGTAAGTTTGAGGGCGAAATACCCGAGGGAAACTATGGCGCTGGCACAGTAGAGATATGGGATCGTGGTACATATGAGCCCGAAAATATAGCAGACCCTGCGGACTACGAAAAGGAAATGTTAAGCGGCCTGAAGAACGGATCGTTGAAATTTGTACTGCATGGAAAAAGGTTGAACGGCTCTTTTGCACTGGTACGATTAAAAAATGCCAAGGAGAATAGCTGGCTTTTAATAAAGCATAAAGATGAGTTTGCTGCCAATGAATATAGTGCCGAGGAAGATCGCAGCGAGGTGAGTGAAAAGAAAGTTGCTCAGACTGAAACCGTACAAAATTCACCATCTATACCGAGGCTTGTTCAATCAGGAACAGCGAAATTGAAAGACTATATCCAGCCCATGACAGCACAGATTGGCGATGAACCTTTTGACAATGACGATTGGGTCTTTGAGATCAAGTGGGATGGTTATCGGGCTATCGCAGAGATAAATAAAAAGGAGATCAGGTTCTATTCGCGCAACGGACTGTCGTTTGACAAACTATACCCTCCGGTAGTGGAAGCATTGAAGAAACTGAAAGAGGAAGTTGTGCTGGATGGAGAAGTTGTAGTGCTTGATAAGAATGACAAACCAAGTTTCCAGAAATTGCAGCACTACCGTGAGAACCGGTCGCTGCCACTGGTGTACTATATATTTGATTGCCTGTCGTACAAGGGAAAAGATCTTACTAATCTTCCATTGGTAGAGCGGAAAAAGATTTTAAGGAAAATTATTCCGGAGAGTGCAGTGCTTCGCTATTCCGATCATGTTGCAGGCGATGGTGTTGCTTTCTTCAAGCATGCTGTGAAGCTTGGATTGGAAGGCATGATCGCCAAACGCGCATCAAGCCTCTACAGCATAGGCAGAAGAACTTCTGACTGGCTCAAGATCAAAAATCACAATACGCAGGAAGCCGTAATAGTCGGGTATACCGAGCCGCGGGGCAGTCGCAAATATTTTGGCGCGTTGGTATTGGGAATGTATGAGCAAGGTAAGCTGAAGTATATAGGGCATACCGGCACCGGTTTTACGGAAAAGGTTTTGAAAGATGTATATACTGTATTGAAGCCCCTGGTGCGCCACTCGTCACCTTTTGAAAAGAGGGTGCCGATTAATGGTACAGTTACGTGGGTGAAGCCCGAGCAGGTATGCGAGATTAAATTTACCGAGGTGACGGAAGAAGGCATTCTGCGCCACCCGGTGTTTATGGGATTGCGGATTGACAAACAGGCCAAGGAAGTAAACCATCTTGATGTGAAAATACCTGCAAAGAAAAAAACAACTGCCAAGAAATCGGCTGCAACAAAGTCAAGACCGGCAGCTTCTACGGCATCTAAAAGCAAGAAGCAGGAAGAGGATCGCGATAGCATTACCATCCGCGCTGATCGCCACGAAGTAAAGATTACCCATCCAGACAAAGTATACTGGCCCGATGATGGCATTACCAAGGGCGATGTGGTAGAATATTACAATAGCATTTACAAATATATACTTCCATACCTTAAAGACAGGCCGCAATCGTTAAAACGAAATCCGAATGGAATTGCCGACAAAGGTTTTTTTCATAAAGATGTTGGCGAAGCAGCACCTGCCTGGGTAGAGCACACGGTGCTATATTCTGAAAGCGCGGAAAAAGATATAGACTATATTATCTGCAACAACCGGGCTACGCTGCTGTATATGAATAACCTGGGATGTATCGAGATCAATCCCTGGAATTCCCGAACCAAAAATCTTGACAAACCTGATTACCTGGTGATGGACATCGATCCGTCTGGGAAAAATACATTTGACGAAGTAGTTGATACAGCACTGGCCATTAAAGAAGTATTGGATAAAGCCGGGGCAGCTTCTTTTTGCAAAACATCGGGCGCATCGGGCTTGCATGTATATGTGCCACTCGCAGCCCGCTATGATTACGAGCAGGCCCGCTCGTTTGCCGAAATTATAGCAACGTTCGCACAAAATCTGCTGCCTGAAATCACCACGCTGGAGCGCTCGCTCTCCAAACGAAAAAACCGCATTTACCTCGACTATCTCCAAAACAAGCGCGGACAAACGCTTGCCTCTGTATATAGTCTGCGTCCCGTACCAGGCGCCACCATTTCCACACCACTCGAATGGAAGGAGGTAAAACACGGATTATCACCATCACAATTTACCCTGCAATCATTACCCAAACGCCTCGCAAAGAAAGGTGACCTTTTCTCAGGCATTCTTAAAAAAGGCATTGATATGGAGAGGTGTTTGAAGAGGCTCGAGTGAAAACATGTTTATGTGTTTGCGTTGGTATGTGCGTTCGTTGCCAGCCTGTAATGTATTCAACATACCAACTTAAACACGTACACACATACCAACATGAATACCTAAATATACTCCAATCCCAAAAAATACGTGCCCTATGAGGATGGATGGAATATAGGAGCGAAGGGGTACATCGGGTGGATGTGGATGTATAGCAAAGAAAATTCTCCATACCAGTATACCAAAAGCTCCGAAGATGAAGCCATAGAGCATGCAGATGAGGAGTGTTGGCGATCCGATGCCGTGTTGCCAGAGTAAATGCCATATAAAGGCGAATAAAATTCCCACCAGGTAATGCGCTGCTATACCGGTAACAATGGCGAATGTACTATCAGACAATCCGCGTTGCGGGGTAGTCTGAAAGGTAAGCATCGTCCCGAGAATTTTAACCACCTTCAACCGCTTATGCGTGATGTAGGAGAGAAGGTACAGAAACGCAGTCATCGTAGCTGTGCCGGTGATGCCGGAAAATATAATGAGCAAGCTCATGTGTTTACGTGTTTAGGTGTGTATGTTGGTACGTTGATTCATGTGTATCGGTACGTGTTTATGTTTGTCAGGAGAAATTTAAATACCAGGAATGCTTCAAGCCGCGCTACGTAAACACTTGCACACATAAACACGTAGGCACGTTAATACTTCTTCTGACATCTTTCGCAGTAAAATGTTCTGCGGTTGGTTTTGCCGAGGTATTTTTTGATTACGGGTATATGGTCGCGGGGACAGGTTTGTTTGGTGTGGATGAGCCAGTGTTTCTTTAACTCGAAGTTCTTTTTCCACGCAAGGAAGTCGAAGCTATATTGTACCGCTTCTTTTACCAATTCTTTTCTCTTGGCCAGCGGTAAATTTCCAACTTCAGTTTCCGGATGCACGCGGATGCGGAACAATACTTCGTTCTTGATAATGTTTCCTACACCGGCAAATATAGTCTGATCCAACAACGCATCGCAGACCAGTGTTGCGGGTGACTTCTGTAATTTCTTCAAGGCGTTGCCGGCATTCCAGGTATCGCTCATCACATCGGCACTCCAGTCATATATATCGTCCAGTGGCGTTTCGATCAGCGCAAGCGAGCATGCGTAAAAGTTAAGTTCGCCTTTCGTAAAGGCAAGGTGTAACCGGGCGGTTGAATCCTTTTGCTCGTTGATCCGATACGATCCGAACAGAAGGAAGTGAACACGCACCGTAAACTTGTCAAAGCAGATCAGAAAATGTTTACCCCAGCTTTTGAAGTCAATCACCTTCTTCCCCGTAAGCCTGCTAACATCAAACTTCTTCGTGCTTCCCGAAGCTGCTATAACTTTCTTTCCCCGAAACGCCTGCACCGCCTCTTTGAGAATAACAATGGAAGGACCTTCGGGCATTTGGAAAGTGTTTAAGTGTTTAAGTGTTAAGTATGTGTTTACGTGTGTACGTTGATACGTGCTCACGTAAACACGTATCAACGCGCACATGTAAACATGTTATCAGCGTTTTTTCTCTTCGAGCGTTCGCAGCTCAATGGGTTCGAGATTATGACTGGCTGGTCCGGTGAGTACTTTGCCATCGGGATCGTAGCGGGCTCCGTGGCACGGGCAATCCCAGGTTTGCTCGGTGAGGTTCCAGCTTACACTGCATTTCATGTGCGTGCAAACAGGAGAGACGGCATGCAACATACCTTCGCTATCTTTTGATAGTGCGATAACTTCTCCGTTGTACTTTACTACTTTGCCTTCACCCGGTGCAAGAGCCGCCATTTCATCCAGCCCTTCCGTTGCAAACCATTTGCCGATAAATTGCTTCGCTACATCTGCGTTGTGTTCAATGAAGTTTACAAAGCCTGCCACCGGTTTGATGCGCGATGGCGAGAAGAGATCGGCAAATATACCTTCCTTCAACACGATCAGGTCGTGCAGCACCATGGCAGCAACACTGCTAAACGTCATACCATTGCCGCCATAACCGGTCGCTACATATACATTTTCAGAATGACCAGGCATGTGGCCGATGTAGGGTAATCCGTCAGCAGGCTCAAAGTATTGTGATGACCATCGATAGACTACTTCGCGTACACTATAATATTGCCGGACATAGCTCTCCAACTGGCGGAAACATTTATCGGTATTGGCTTCATGACCGGTCTTGTGGTCTTCTCCCCCCACGATCAGGTATTTTTCGCCGTCTACTACCTGTGTGCGGTAGTAGTGGTAAGGATCATACATATCGTAGAGAAGCCCTTCCGGATATTGTTCGTTGTTGAGTTTGATGGCCATTGCATAACTACGCCACGGAGCGCAGCGCAAGTGCAGCAGGTTGATCGTAGGCGGTATGTGTGTGGCATAGATCAGCCGTTTTGTTTTGAACGTTGCTGAATCAGATTGTACTTCAATAACATCGCCTTCTTCATTAACGTTGGATACGCGGCAATACTGCAGAATGGTTCCTCCGGAAGCCTCATATTGTTTTGCCAGTGCGTAGATATACTTTAGCGGATGAAACTTTGCCTGTCCTTCTACGCGAATAGCTTTTTCGAATGGTATCGTGGCAGGTATACTGTATACATATTCCAGTGATAATCCTGCTTCCTGGGATGCTCTTGCTATATCTTCCAGCTCCCGGGATTGCTCTTCATTCTGCGAGAACAAATACGCTGGTGCTTCCTCAAAATTGCAATCGATCCGGTAATCTTCAACGTGACGTTTTATCAGATGGATTGCTTCGCGAGTTGCCAGTGTTACCAGCCTTGCATTCTCTTTTCCGAAATTTTTGCTGATCGTGGTATATGGATTATCGAGCAGCGTGTTGAGGTGAGCCGTGGTTCCGCCCGTGGTACCAAAGCCGATATGGTGTGCTTCCAGAATCAGGCATTTCAATCCCGACTTTTGCAACAGCAACCCGGTAGATATACCGGTAATGCCAGCGCCAACAATAATCACATCGTACTGTTCCGCAGGGGTAGGTTTATTCTCTGTCTCGTATACAGGCATATCCTGCCACAGACTCACATGGGCTCCATCGCGCGTAATCATATCTTGGTTGTTTTTCGATGGAGATAAAATTTTTCTGCCAGCGATATACGAGAATATATGCAGGATGATATGCCAGTATAACGGCTAGGCTGGGGTATAATCTACCCAATGTGATGCTTCTTATCGATCGTAATCAGAAAAGTTTTAACTGCTGGTTTTTCCTGGGAGGAACCGCTTTGCCAAAAACAGTACGGCCTTCATATTTCCACGATTCGTCACGCTCTTTTTCAATTACAGCATCGAGGTTGGTGTTGGGAATAAAATCTTTCTCTGCACGAATGGATAATTCAGAAAGATTTTTGATTGCCTGTTGTTTATCACTTTGTCCCAGCTTTGCCTTATCAACCGCGGTACGAAGCGTAGTAATGGTTTCATCATATACTTTGATGGGTACCGGAAACGGATGACCATCTTTACCACCGTGGGCAAATGAAAAGCGTGCAGGATCTTTAAACCGTGAAGGTGTTCCATATATCACTTCGCTGACTAGTGTAAGCGACTGCAACGTGCGTGGGCCAAGCCCTTCGAGTAACAGGAGCTCTTCAAAATCTTTCGGTTGTTTTTCATGTGCCAGCCAGAGTATACTTCCCAATCGCTTGATGTCGACATCAGCAGCTTGTACTTCGTGATGCGCTGGCATCGTCAGTTTACTGATCTCTTTAATCATGCGGTCGGGCGATTCATGCGCCATGTTTAGAAGACTCGCTTGTGTAGGCACAGCTTCTTTTGCTACCATGTTCAAAATACTTCCCTGGTTCTCGCCGCAGATAGATGTGTGAGGCTCTTCTACAAATGAAGTTAATGATGCTGAGTGCCAGTGATAGCGTCTGGCCGTAGTGCTTTGCGGACTCATACCTTGTTGTACAACCGCCCACTGACCTTCGTTGCTTACAATGAAATTATGCAGGTATAACTGAAAGCCATCCTGCACCGCTGTATTATCTACTTTTGCACTAAGCTTGCTGCAGCGTGCCAGAAAATGGCCATCAAGGCCCGTTTGTTCACCTATTTTTATTAACTCTGCAGGAGTTTGTCGCGAGTGATTTCCTTTGCCACCACAGATATAGATACCGAACTCTTTTGCGTGTGGATTGATAGCACGTTTCAATGCGCCCATCACCGAGGTAGTAATACCGGAGGAATGCCAATCCATTCCCATTACACATCCCAGACTTTGAAACCAGAAAGGATCACTGAGTCTTCGCAGCACTTCAGCTTTGCCATACTCAGCAATAATTGCTTCCGTAATAGCCAATCCGAGGCGCCCCATACGCTCTGCGAGCCAGCGCGGCACATGTCCGTAATGTAAAGGAAGGTCAGCAGAGCCCGATCGTTTCAACGCCATACGATTGTAAAGTAAAGTATTTCCTGTAAAGTTCCATCAACCAAAATATGAATGATGGCGGCACGAAATTTTTTTATCCTATGCATCATCAATTGTAAAAGAATATGGCCAAGTATTCAAAAGGAGCACAAAAGAAAGTCGCGAAAGTAATGCGCGAGAAAAAAGCAGGCACACTCAAAAGCGGCCGCAGCGGCAAAAAAGTAACCAGTCGCAAACAAGCGATTGCTATAGGTTTATCAGAAGCCCGCAAAGCCGGAGCTAAAGTTCCCAAGAAAGCATCGAAGAAAAGAGCGGCAAAGAAAACTGCCCGGAAGCGTGGAAGAAAAGCGAAGTCCGGTTAATCGTTATCCGTTACAGGTTAATCGTTAATGCACTTCTACGGATAAATGATTAACGTGTAACTGGTAATGAGATTTGTGTTGCAACGTATACCATTCCGCCAATTATATAACTTCAGCGAAACATTACTTTCATATTTTACAATTAGTTTCGCAGGCTTTAGAAGTTTCTTGCAACCAAAAATTATTGTACATGAGAAATCGTTACGTATTGTTCTTTTTATTCACGTTATGCTCAATCGGATTCAACCGGTTACACGCTCAGGTAAATCTGAGTACAATTAATGCGCCGTACCAGCAGCACTTCGATTTGCTGGCGAGCAGCGGCACTGCCAACGATATTGCTACACTTCCTGCAGGATGGACGTTCGTTGAGTCAGGTACCAATGCCAACACAACCTACGCTGCCGGCACAGGTTCTTCCAGCACAGGTAACACCTATAGCTTCGGTCTTACAGCAGCAGACCGCGCATTGGGTGGATTGCTTTCCGGATCGCTTGTACCTACTATCGGTGCAGGCTTTGTAAACAACACCGGAAGCTATATCACTTCCCTGCAGATCGCTTACCGCGGTGAGCAATGGAGACTTGGTGCTACCGGAAGAGGAGCGGATCGCATTAACTTTCAATACAGCGTAGATGCATCATCGCTTTCATCGGGCATATGGACCGATGTAAAGGCACTGGATTTCAACAGCCCGGTTACCGTTGGTACGGTAGGTGCGGTGAACGGTAATGACACTACTTATAACACGAATCTTTCTTATACCATTACGGGCCTTAACATCGAGCCTGGTAAAATATTTTATATTCGCTGGACTGATTTCAATGTATCTGGTTCTGATGACGGCCTTGCCGTAGATGATTTTGTAATTATTCCGCAGGGTATACCTTCTGATTTTCCTTCTATCAAACTGCTGCCAGGTTCGTATGACTTTGGTGATGTTATTGTAGGTGAAAGCGCCCGCACCCGTTACCAGGTGATTGGTGCAAACCTGGTGGATTCTATCAAACTATATACTTCCACGCAGGTATATAGGTTGTCAACCGACAGTATACATTTTGGCTCAACGGCTACATTGCCGGCAGAAGGTGGTTATGTGTATGTACAGTTTGCTCCGGCAGCTCCGGGGAAAGTAATGGATTCCATTTCGCACATTAGCGGAACAGGATTCAATGTATTTTTTGCATTTGGCAATGGCTTTGACTTTGCCAGCAATGTTATACCCATCGCTACGGCCCGTACGAAAGCCGTAGGGCAGAAAGTTACTGTAGCCGGACGCATCACCGTGGGGAATGAATTGGGAAACCCGGTATATATACAGGATGCTACCGGTGGTATACCGGTTTTTGATTATTCACTGGCGTCCCGTGTAGCCATTGGCGATTCTGTATTGGTAACAGGACCGATTGGATTGTTTAACGATCAGAAACAAATCAGCGGAAAGGGTATAGCATTTATTAAACCCGATTCTTCAAAAAGAATTATAGCACCGAAGCCCATCGCAATCGATCAACTGGCTGCCAATGAAGGATTGCTGGTTACAGTACAACAGGTATCGCTGGTCGATAAATCATTTGTGTTCTATCCGCAGAGCACCGAATCGATAACGGCCCATGGCATACAAGCTGATCTGCGTATCGATGGCGATACAGATATACCAGGACTTTCCAAGCCTCAGGATACGGTTTCTATTACCGGTGTAGTAGGCAGGTTCAAAACCAACGCACAACTTCTTCCACGCTTCCAGGCAGATATACCGGGCGCAACCATTCCTTCACCAGCATCCGATAGTATAGCAAGAGATAAAACGTTTGATGTGGTGAACTGGAACCTTGAGTTTTTTGGTGCCAGAAAAGAAGACTATAGCAATAAAGAATACGGTCCGGCAGATGAAGACCTGCAATTGCAAAATGTAAGACGTGTACTGGATTCGCTTCAGGCCGATATCGTAGCGGTGCAAGAGGTATCAAACGATTCGTTGTTCAGTGCGCTGGTCGCTCAATTGGGTGGCTATCGTGCTACGTGCTCCGATCGTTACTCTTATTCGTTTGATGGGCTCAGCAATACATTCCCTCCGCAGAAAGTATGTTACATTTATGATACGGCTACTGTTCAGGTCGTATCGGCACGTCCGATGTTTGAAGCGTTGTATGATGAAGCACGCACCACGAATCCCGAAGCGCTTCCGAATTATCCGGGAGGAACGCCTTCCAGCTTCTTCTCCAGCGGAAGGTTACCTTATATGCTCACGGTTAAGACTACCATTCGTGGTGTAACGGAAAGAATAACATTGATTGATATACATGCCAAATCCGGATCAACAGCCGGTGATCACGACCGAAGACTATATGATGCACAAGTGTTGAAAGATACGCTGGATACATACTATTCAGATGAGCAGATCATTGTATTGGGAGATTTGAACGATGATCTCGATCAGTCGATCGTGAGCGGTTTAAGCAGTCCGTATATAGCCTTTGTAAATGATACTGCACACTATATACCCGTAACCAGGCACCTCAGCGATGCAGGCGCACGGTCTACAGCCAGCTTCGGTGATGTAATCGATCACCAGATTATCACCAATGACCTGGGAGATGAATATATAGTGGGGTCCGAGCGCGTCATCACGCCATTCCGCCTGATACCAAATTATGCTACTACTACCTCGGATCACATGCCGGTAATGGTGCGCTATCAGTTGCAGGCACCTGAAGTTAATTTTGCAAAACAGAACCTGACGTTGGCAGAGAGCAACACCGCTGTGCAAACTATAGCGCTGTCGCTTGCCAAACCTTTTGAAGAAGGCGGAGAAGTAACCATCCTGTTAAGCGGTGATGCTGCTTATGGCAAAGACTTCGTTACGGAGCCGGCTGCAGTAAATAATCGCATTGTATTGTCAATCCCGGCAGACTCTGTATATGCTCAATTCACCGTTCGTGTACTGGAAGATAAACTGGATGAACTGAATGAAACAGCTTCGTTCGCTGTACTGTCGGGCAATGGCGTTGAAGCCGGTGCCCAGGGTATATTTATACTGACTATCGAAGACAACGATATACCTGCCGTGGCTTTCACAGAATTGTTGCCATCAGCAAAAGAAGGCTCCGGTGTATATAATCTCAACCTGAAACTTTCCACGCCGGTTGCTTCTGCGCAAACCATCACACTGCAGGTAACCCAAGGCCCTGGTGTTGTATACGGAGAAGATTATACAACCGAGCCTGCTTCGAATCAGCAGCGCATTACGATTGACGTACCGGCGGGCAGCAGCCAGGCGTCACTGGCTATTACACCGCTGGAAGATAACAAACGCGAGTTACCAATTGAACTGATATCTTTCTATCTGGAGAAAACGTCAGAAGGATTGCAGCCGGTGCAACCACGCATTTCAATCTTCTCAATCATTGATGTGAACAAAACGCAGCCACATATAGTGGCATCGCCTAACCCTACAACCGGTATTGTACGCCTGAGCTGTTCCGAGCTTGAACCGGGTCAAACCATTCTGGCAGAACTGCGCGGGCCTGGCGGAGAGTTACTGTATACCGGTAATGGAACGCTGGATCAATTAAGTGCTGCTATTACAACAAAAGTACAACAGCATAAACGCGGCATCTATACCATTCAGGTGTGGATCGGTGGTGAGCCAGTTGCTGTTCGTGTTCTCAAGATATAGTAACTGCTATAGCTGAATAAAGCAGGCGTCTCCTAAAGGCGCCTGTTTTTTTTATGGTATGTATATAGGAAAAGAATCTTATTGAAAAACATTTGCCGGCAGCAGAAACATTTCTGCCAATAGCTCATACGAGCGAAAGCGATCTTCGAGGGTATCGGCAAAAGTAGCGATCACAATTTCATCTACGTTATAGGTGCGGGCCAGTTGTTTGAGGCGCTCTTTCACAACGTCTGGCGTGCCGGTAATGGTACGCATCCGGTTAAATTGCACACGCGCCAGTTCTTCCCGTGAATAAGCATACGATTTTATGGATTCGTACGAAGGCGATTCATCGATCTTACCCTTCTCTATACTCAGCAGGCGATAGTCCATCACGGCCTGAACCTGTGCTGCTTTTTCTTCTGTTTCGCCACAGAACACAAATATACCTACGCTGGCTTGGGGTTCCTGTAATTGATCTGACGGTTTGAATTGTTCGCGATAAGCCTGTATCGCTTCCGGGCCACCTATTGGGTTGATGAAATGCGCGAATGACAATGCCATTCCGAAATGCGCCGCGATATAGGCACTCTCTCCGCTGCTGGTCAGCATCCAAAGTTCGGGTTGTGTTGGAATGCGGGGTATAGCGGTTACTTTTTCATGAACCGTGCCCGCTTCTTTATCATCCGATAGAAATGCTTTCAGATCAACCAATTGCTGAATATAGTCTTTCGGGCTAAACGTGTTTGTTGGATTCAGGAGCGAAGCCGTAAGCCTGTCACCACCGGGAGCGCGCCCTATACCCAGATCAATGCGTCCGGGATATAGTGCTTCGAGCAATCGAAAGTTTTCAGCCACTTTTAATGTGCTGTGGTTGGGCAGCATAATACCGCCGGAACCGAAGCGAAGATTTTTAGTTTCACCCGCCAGCCGGGAAATGAGCACTTCCGGTGCTGCACCAGCAAGTGTTGCTATATTATGATGCTCCGATAACCAGTAGCGCGTATAGCCTAACGAGTCGGTAAATCGCGCGAGCCTGATGCTTTCCTGCAAGGCTTCCTGCGCAGTGCTTCCCCTGCGAATAGGTGTCTGATCGAGGACACTAAGTTTTAACTTCATAACGAACCTCTCTGCATGTAACGACAGAATCAATGATAAAGAATAACATGAGCCTGGAGTGCAAAGTTCAGGTTCAAATTTAATATTCAAGGTTTAAGGTTAAATGTTCAAAGTTGGGAACGCAAGCCTTGAACATTAAACTTTAAACCTTAAACTTTTAAACCTGTTTCACTCCCTGTATTTGAAGATACGCCATGGCAGCAACCCAGAGTGCTACAGCACTGATTGCGATGTAGCCAATAGCCGTCAGGTTGAAAAGTTGAGGCAGTACAATGGCGAGACTTCCCACCACCCAGAGTATATCCAATGTTATAATGACATAGATGTTCTTTACGCGGATGGGGCTGCGCATGCCCTCATAACTTACAAAGGCGGCAAACAATACAAGAAAAATTCCGGTCTCTATAAAAGCCTGTGTTTGCACTACGCCAAAGAGCGCAGCAACCTGCGATGCCATGGCGATAAGACCTATGCCGGTTACTCCGGAGCTGATGGCATTGATGAGTAATACATTCTTCAATGTAAACAGAGAGTTATGTGCTGATGTCTTCATAATGTTGATGTGTTTAGTTTTGATGATACAAAGGTATTGAGCATCATCCGGGGTGCATTACCTTTAGCCGCCAACCCATTACCCTTTTGCGCCAATTTGCTTTACATCTAACCAAAGGATGCCGTCCTCAGCTATATTTGATATATGGAAGAACAGCAAAAACGTTTGGTAGTAAGTATACTGGCGTATGCGGCGCAGCGCGGCTTGTCGGTAGCACAATTATGCCGTTTAACCGGTATTGACCTGGATGCGCTGAAGCGTGATAGAGAAATTATAATAAAGCCTCAGCAGGTTGAAACACTTTGGAAAGAAGCTATACATTTAAGTGAAGATCCATTGTTCGGTCTGCACTTCGGCGAGTCTCTTCAGTTAAGTGCACTGGGTATAGTAGGAGAGATCATCAAATCCAGCCCCACCGTTGGCGATGCACTGACGCAGGCGGCTTCCCTTGCTACACGGGTGACTGATCTTATCCGCATGGAGATCACTCGTGGTAAAAAGTCTTTTACCATCGAGTTTGTTCCCACGGCTTCCGGAGAGCAACAGCAATTCACGATTACATTCCGGCAGATGTTAGACTTCCTGATGGTATTTACCATCCATGAACTCGATGGATTGTTGCTGGAGCGCATTGTACCCAATGCAGTTAAATATCTGGTTGCGATAAATGATGCAGCGGAGTATGAACGTGTTCTTCGTTGCCCGGTAAAGAAAGCAAAAGTATGTGTTCTGGAATTTGACAATCGTTACTGGCAGGAACCAGTCATTTCGGCGAATCATGAATTGCAACGCTCATTATTGGCAAAAGTACAATCAGCAACGCCCGGAGCGCAGTCGCTGAAAAGCAGAATATATACTTACCTGATGAGTAATTCATATCTGGGCATACGTTCGCTGGAAGATGTAGCGGCAAATTTTCATATCAGCAGCCGCAGCTTGCAGCGTAAGTTGCAGGAAGAGGGAACATCATACCTGGAGCTGTCGGATGCCGTACGTAAATCGCTGGCAGTGCACTATATACGTTCCGGCAGTTACCAGCTGAAGGAAATTTCGGGCATGCTGGGATACAACGAACTCAGCGCCTTTACAAGAGCCTTTAAACGATGGACGGGAAAAGCACCGGTACATTATCAGGCAGAATCAGCAGCATCGTAATTATTGTCCGTAATTGTAGAAAGAGATGTACAACCATTTCTACAGGTATACTTTAAAAGTGATAGGGATAATACATTAAAGTCTTGTTTCCGGAGTTGGGTAAATCATATATGTACGGGTATCAGTTTTTATCCGTTACAATTGCCTGCATTTTTTTGATCATATATAGCACACTATATATGAAAGAATAACAATCTTATCGCTATATATAACTTATTATTGCACTGTTGTGTGAACATACGGCGATAACTTTGCGTTAAATGGCCGGAGGAAGTCGTTAATTCATTCAGACTTTTAAGAAATTCAATTTCTTCTCGCTTAAATCATACATTCGGCAGCTACCCACCTCTCAACGCTGCCATTTCCTGGCCCCAAGGTTGTAATACTATCCGTAACCGTGAAGGTGATGCCGTCTGGCAAGACTTAACAGAAGTTTGTTGTGGAAGGAGAAACACTCCAATGCCCACAGCCTGCAGCAATAGCCTTCCGGAAAGCCGTAATGGGTTGGAACTGTTTTTTCTAAATCTGGAATTGTAAGAACCACTATGATGAAACGTGTTTTTGGAAGGCTTTTAAACCTCTTGTTTTGGATACCACTGGTACTGGTATTCTTTTCCTGCAGCAAAAATATTACACCGGTTGATACTGCTAAAAAGCAACCGGTAGAACAAAAAACCACTATCGCGGCCGTTGATTCGCTAACCAATCCGGAACAGGCTCGCGCTGGAAATCATATTGCATTCGATACATTAATACGTCCGATCCACTCTGGTATACCTGCCGTATGGAAGAAAGACGCTGTGCTTTGCGCGAAAGTCCAGAAAAAAGTGATGGATTATTACACGAACACTGGATATAAAACCCGCTGGCTTGGCGATAAAGGACCCGGTTTGTTTTTCGATGAGCTTAAAAAACTGCTGGCACAGGCAGACCTGATGGGACTTCGCCCGACTGATTACTCACTGGCATCAATAGAAGATAAATTTAATGATGTATATAAAACGCAGCCGGCTATAGCAGCCGAAGTAGTTGATCTGGATGTACAACTGACTGAGATATTCTTCCTGTTTGCCACGCATTTGCAGGATGGTCGCGTACGAAATGTACCCCACAACGGCGATGCACTTTGGATACGTGATCCCAAACCGGAAAAGAATGTAGACGTAGCGTTACTGGCAGGCATGCGTGAGCCTGAGCAACTAACAGGCATTGTAAGAACGCTGCAGCCTGCAGCCGAGCAGTATGCAAAACTGCAGAAGGCACTCGAAAGTTACCGTGCACTGGAGAAATTGGAAGCAGATGAAATGCCGGTAAATCTTTCGGTTAAAGGCAAGATCAAGCCCGATGATCACAACGCGGTTATTCCCTACATCCGCAGAAAACTTTCGCTTACAGATCTGAAAGTATATGCAATGCCTGTAGACTCAACCTCAGGTCTGTTTGACTCGCTGCTGTATGATGCTCAATTGGTATCGGCAGTAAAATTATTTCAGATGCGTCACGGCCTTGAACCGGATGGAATTATAGGAGAGAAGACGCTGAAGTTCCTGGGACAGTCATTCCATGAAAAGGCAGATATACTCGCGCTCAACATGGAGCGATTCCGTTGGTTGCCAGACGAACGCTACCTGGGCAATTATATCATGGTAAACGTTCCGGAGTATATATTGCGCGTTCAGGAGAACGAAAAAGAAACGCTTGCCATGCGTGTTATTGTGGGCGCTCCCAATAAGCCTACTCCCATATTCAGGGATGAAGTGAGCTATATTGTATTCAGCCCTACATGGACGGTGCCGACCAGCATTATTCGCGAAGAGATCATTCCGCGCTTGCGGAAGGATTCAGCGTATTATGCTCAGAAAAATTATGCTTTCTTCAAAGATGAAGTGACGATCGATCCTTCCAGCGAATCCTGGAAAGACGAATCCATCAATCCCTATAAATATCGCATCGTGCAACAGCCCGGGCCCGATAATTCATTGGGACTCGTGAAGTTTGGTATGCCTAATACCATGAATATATACCTGCACGATACACCGAATCACAGATTGTTTACCAAGAGCTTTCGCGCGCTTAGCCATGGCTGTGTACGACTGGATGAGCCAGCCCGTTTCGCCGAATACCTGCTACGCGATCAGCGGGGCTGGGGTAAAGAGAATGTTGCCAAGGCTATGAACGCGGGTGCATCATCTACCATAATGCTTCGTAAAAAATACCCGGTGCACATAGAATATCATACCGCCTGGGTTGATGATAAAGGTGTGGTGAACTTCAGGGAAGATATATACGGTCATGATAAGAAACAGCTTGAGCTGCTCTTCCCGGAAAAAGTATCGTCAGTAGCAGGACTGTAAAAGACTATTCTTCATGCCGTGCCATCATGCTCATGTTGTCGAGCAGTTGGTTCACATTCAGATATAGTGAAGAAGCGAGGTAAGCCGGGTCGTTATAATATGCAAAGATTGCTGTACGGCCTTTGATGGCATCAATCACTTCTCTCGCTATTGCGTTGGAAAGAGCAGGGCATCCCTGGCTTCTTCCCAGGCGGCCATAGCGATTGATCCAGTATTCACTTACATAGTCTGCTGCGTGCATTACCACCGCGCGATCGCGTATCTTGTCGTTATAGCCTTTATCCTGGCCATCCAGTTTTAAACTATAGCCTTTGCTGCCAATGTAGGTTTCGGCGGTAATATAAAATCCAAGACTGCTTTGGTTGGAGTGCGGTATATTCGAAAAGCTCTTTGCAAGGTCTTCGCCGGTATTTTTCCCATGGCTCACATGGGTATAGAATTCAATTGTACGCTTGTCAAGATCGATGGTATAAAATCGTTTCTCGCGACTCGACTTCGTGAAGTCAATGATGGAAAGTATATTTTTCTCGCTTAGTTTACCTTGCATCCGAAGTGTATAATATCCAATGATGCCGTAACGGAACGCTTCATACGATAAATGATAGCGTTCAAGCCCGATCTGCTCATACAGGTGATGCAGAGAATCTTCCAGGTTGATCGCTGAAATATTCTCACGATCCACAGAGTCAGCAACAACGGTAACATGATTGGAATGTCTAGCAGAAGTTGTGGTTGGAGTTGGGGAGGTTGTATAAAAGGCTAAAAGCCAGTACATCAAGAATGTCATATCAAAGAGGGGTTTGTTGAAAGACGTTGCGAAACAACGCGATTAGGCGGGCTTAAAAAAATGAAATTTCTTTTAAAGAGTACGTCCGTTCCTATTGGTATCAATTCTGTATGTGATTTTTTTCTACGAAAAGCCCTGAAAATCACAAGAATAACAATAACGCCGAGAAGCTTCCACACAACGGTCTGTAAAGTAAAATTTGGATCGATAAAATGTGGATTATTTCTTTTGATACGTTACGGTTTATCAGGGCAAGGAATGAAGTGCCTGCCTTGTCGGAATGAATCAGGTGCAGTCAAACAGATGCCCGGCATCAGATTGTATCCATCGAAACATAGGTCTTAAGACTCACCAGACTTGTTATGAAGCTTCGGTGAAATTACGGACAAGGCTCTTAGTATTTATTCACAGCCTTACCGAAAATATACCGACATGCATTGTTGATGACGAGATATATCTTTCGCATTAATTTGGCTTTAAATAAAATGGAAACACTTATCGCTGAATATGGATCGGTAGTTTACGATCGTAAAGTGGATTGTCTGCATCTGACGTGCAAGGGATTTCTATCCTATGAAGAATTAGTGGAATTGCTGGAGCGCGCGTATAAATTAATTTTGCGCCACCAGCTTAGCAAGTGTCTCATTAATCTTCAGAAGATAGAAGTATATCCCGAAGGTGCTACAGAGTATCTTCAACAGGTTTGGTATCTGAATATGATCGCCGGTGGGATTCAACATGTAGCCTATGTAGTACCCGATGATGTTTTCGGCTCTATGGCCATGAAGGAAGTTCACCTTGAAGAACTTCCGGGATTGGTAAGACAGTATTTCACCAACGAGGAGAGTGCCAAGGCCTGGCTGCTGAGTCTTAGCCGTTAAACATTGGGGCTAGCAGCCGGAAGCTAGCGACTAGCAATTATTTTACCGCAGCTATTTCATAGTTCAGCCTTGACAGGAATGCGGATTTCCCTTCTTGTTTTTTGGTGGTAGTACGGAAACCCTATTCCTGCCGTGGCTGAGATCTTTAATGTCAGATGTATAATACGTGTGGAGGTTGTAAATGTTTGTGGCTCCGTTCGCAATTCCAGTAATTACATAACGGTAAAACGATCATCGGCGTGAGTATAACGATCGCGAATGCGACCAACGTTTTATTTTTATCGATTCACGAGTCGATCCTGTGTACAGCAAAGTATAGTTAATGATGTGTAGTACCGAAACGTTCCTGGATGTCGTGAATAGCGTCTTTGTTGTCCGCCATCACAAGCAGGTGATCATTCGGATGTATAACTGTATCGCCCCGCACGGTTAGGTATTTACCATCGCGGTGTATCAATACAATGAGTGCCGTACGTGGCAGGTCGAGTTCTACAACCGCTTTCCCTGCAGCGGGAGAGGTGACCGGAATATCAAGTTCCAGCAACTCGGCTTTCAGATCATCTTTAATTTCTATATCGAGCGGGAATTTACGCTTGATCTTTCCCGGTACACTTACTTTCAGCCAGTTCGCTATGATGGGAAGTGTGGTGCCTTGTATCAATACCGATGATACCGATATAAAGAATACAAGATTGAAGATCATGTTGGCATGTTCGGCGCCTTCAATGAGGGGATACATAGCAAATACGATCGGCACAGCTCCCCGCAATCCAACCCACGATATAAAAAGTTTTTTGCGCAGGCTTAAATCAGCATTGGCCAGCGATATAAATACAGCGACCGGTCGTGCAAGAAAGATAAGAACAGCTGCCACCAGAACTCCTCTTCCAATAAATGGCACAATCTGGCTGGGATATACGAGAAGTCCCAGCGTAATGAACATAATGATCTGCATGAGCCAGGCCTGTCCATCGTAGAACTTCATCAAACTCTTTTTATGAATGAAGCTGCTGTTGCCAAGGATAATGGCGGCTATATATACGGCCAGAAATCCGTTGCCTCCAATGAAGTTGGTAAATGAAAATGTAAAGAACACCAGTGACAGAATGAGTACCGGATATAGTCCTTCAATGTCAAGTTTAATCTTGTTGGTAATGAAGATCATCAGCTTTCCGAAAATATACCCGCAGGCTGTACCCAGCAGCATGCTAATCAGAAATTTCGGTATGAGCGAAATCATGGAGGCTTCCGGATGAAGCACCAGGTGTGTAAAGCTTACGGTTAAGAAGTACGCCATGGGATCGTTACTACCGCTTTCAAATTCGAGGAGCGGTCTTACAACGCCTTTGAGGCCAATGTTGCGCGAGCGAAGAATGGAGAATACAGCAGCGGCATCGGTAGAGGATACGATGGCACCGAGCAGCAGTCCTTCTTTCAGAGAGAAATCGAGAAAATAAGAGGAAAAAATGCCAACAATTGTAGCAGTGACCAACACGCCTACCGTGGAGAGTGATATACCGCTTTTCAAGACCGGGCGTACGCTTTCCCACTTGGTATCGAGCCCGCCGGAGAAAAGTATGAAGGTAAGTGCTACTACACCGAGGAACTCTGCAATTTTAGGATCGTTGAAGTAAATACCTCCCAATCCATCTGAGCCCGCCACCATGCCCACAATAAGAAAGAGAATGAGGGCCGGTATACCAAACCGAAAAGATGTTTTACTGGTGATAATACTGACGAACAGTAGAATAGACCCCAGCAGCAGAATATTTTCAGAAGATAATACCATAGTCCTTCACACGTTTTCATATACCTGGAGTAAAAATATAAAACCAGCGCGAAGAATACGCTTCATCGTGCATCAGCATCAAATAAATATTTATGCTTAGGGATTAATGATGATGGGCGAGCCAATTTGTACATGCTCGTATAGTTCATCCATCTCTTCATTTGTAACGGCTATACATCCGTTTGTCCAGTCACGCCACCGATGAAATTTACCGATGTAGCCACGCCCATTTTTCAGTGCGTGTATCTTTACATCACCTCCGGGTGGTACACCACGTTTCTTTGCTTGCTCTCGATCTTTTTTATTGGGGTAGGAGATGCCCAGATTTTTATGATAACCACTGTTGGGATTTTTATTAATGATCTGGTAGATGCCCTCCGGTGTACAGCGATCGCCTTCCTGCTGTTTGTCTCCATGACCTTTGCCAATGGCAATCGAATATACTTTTACCACCCGGCCGTTCGAGAATGCCTGCATGGTATGATGTTTTTTACTAACCACCAGTTTATCGATCACCACGCCAGACTCCAGTTTCTCTTCCGGCAGATAATAATATATAGTTGCTGAGCAAAGCAGCGAAAGCAGCAGTAGTAAAAATAATTTTTTCAAACCGGTATATATTATCGTTTTGGTTCAATAAAATCCCACAGGTTTCCATACAGATCCTGAAATACAGCTACAGTTCCCCATGCTTCTGTTACCGGCCCGCGCACGAAGGTTATACCGTTTGCTTCCATGGCCTTGTAGTCACGCCAGAAATCATCGGTATGCAAAAACAGAAATACTCGTCCTCCGGTCTGGTTGCCCACCGCTTTCAGCTGCTCATCGCCGGAGGCTTTTGCCAGTAAGAGTGTACAGCCACCGACAGTATATCCGGGCGGTGCTACCACTACCCATCGCTTGGTCTCACTAAGCATGGTGTCTTCCAGTAATGTAAAATTCAGCTTGCGTATATAAAACTCGATGGCCTCGTCATAATCGCGCACGACCAGGGTGAGTTGAGTGATGGTTTGTTTCATAGAAAAGATTTATACGTATTCGGGTAAGAGTAAGTTAGAATGTTTGGCCATCAACCTCATCGTATTCATAAAATAAAAATGCCGTCCCGAACGGAACGGCATCTAGTATGAACGAGTTATGCTTTCGCATATTGCACGCTATTTATGGAGCGGAACATTTATACCAAGCGCATAAATATACTGTGCCGAGAAGAATGAGTGACGGGCACGTCCTTCTTCATACAGCTTGGCGTCGGTATAATCTGCAAAGGCTCCCTTCACACTTCCCTCCACGTATAAGTAGCGCAGGAAATCATAGCGCAGGGATACACTTGTACCGACTACAAATCCACTGAGACGGAAGGGACCATCATTATGTTTGCCCATGATATACGAATCCGTCTTGGGTATAAGTCCACCGGCACCGGCTTTTACCAATACACTCAGGTGGTTGGCCCAATAGTTATCTTTCTCCAATGTAAATCTGCGCACGGCACTGATCATAAGGTAATTGTTCCCGTTCGTGTGCTCGAAGTGAACGAACTGCGGAGTGACCAGTGTATCCTGGTCGAAGTACTTACCACGAATCTCGCCTTTCAGGTGCATTACCTGATTATCGGTAACAACATACTTGAGGTGGTCCCAGCTTACCTCAATGCCCCATTGAGGCTTGTTGGCAAAGAAGTAGCCAAGATTGAACACATACTGCGGCACGGTAGGAGCCGTATGGAAGAAATCGTGCATATCAGGTTTGTCTTTAGCACGCGCTTTTTCCAACGTAAAGTTGTAGTCGTCAGTCTTGTTGTCTTTGAAGTGAATTGTGCTGCGGGTATAAGAATCCCGGTGATAGCCCCATGTCACATAAAAGTTTCCAATCTTGTTTTGTCCCAGGGCACAAGTAGCCCACGTAATGGCAAGGAGAGCGCCAATGATTTTTTTCACAGGTAGTAAGAAGGAATAAAGTAAAAGTTAAGTTTTATATAGTATCAGGCTATAGGGGATGCTCCTGATTTCAGGGGAAGGTTTTTGGGGATCGTGTAATATCAACTCATAAGCATTAAAAATTTTATTAGTCCTTATGAAATCCTGTAACGGAATTTGAAGGCGCAATGTTAGCGATCATTTTATATATATACATCCGAAATGCATGTAAAAAATCACAATTACCCGGTTATACGGCATTCACCTGAATAGTAAACGATTGCGGTATATCTCTTCCCGAGTCGATGCCTTCCATGTCCGGGCATCATAACACCGAAGTCGTATTTTTGATTCGTTTATTGTGCGGAATCAACTGTTAAATTAGTTACATGTTAACCATGATGTGTAACGGATAACGACTAACCTGTAACGATTAACCGATAGCTACCGACAAAGTGTTTCACTTTTCACGATTAAAGGGTACATTAGCAACGCAGAGCCAGGTTTTTTTAACTTCGTGATGATGAGAGCTTGTATCGCCTGGTTGATCTTTTCCACTCAGGTTGTGATGGCTGCCGATCCTGCGCCATCCGTAAAATTTATTGAAAATAAAAGCCAATGGGCATACCCCATTCAGTTTGCTGCGCGCACCGGAGGCGCTGAAATGGTATTGCAGCCCGGTACGTTTGTGTACTATTTCCTGGATGGACAGAAGCTGGAGCAACTCCACGAGCGCTCCCATTACCCTGCACAACGTTCAGAGGCCGATCTCTCTGATTATAATATCGATGGCTATGCAATCCATGTGAATTTTAAAGGCGCCAATCAACAAAGTATACCCGTTCCGTTTGGCAGGTCTTCAGAATACTATAATTACTTCCTCGGCAGCGACTCGTGCCATTGGGCATCGAAAGCGTATGCGTATGATGGTGTAGTATACCCGGCATTTTACGAAGGTATCAACCTGAAAGTATACTCTTCCGGTAATCATGTAAAATACGATTTTGTAATCGCGCCCAATGGCAATCCTTCTCATATTCAGATCGAATACAATGGGGCCACCAGTGTGCGCCTGGAACAAGGCGATGTGTATGTGAGTACACCCTTGGCTGGTATCATTGAAAAGAAACCCGTAGCATGGCAGGTTATCAACCATAAAAAAGTATTGGTTGAATGTATATACCAGCTGGAGGGAAACAGGTTGTCGTTCCATTTTCCTTCCGGGTATGATCCCTGTTATGAACTGGTAATCGACCCGCTGCTCATATTCTCAACGTATTCCGGTTCTCTTGCCGATAACTGGGGTAGTACAGCAACGCCAGGCGAGCGGGGCACGCTATATTCATCCGGAGTTACAAACCAGTTTGTAGGCCGGTCGTATAGCGGAGAGTTTCCCGCTACAGCCGGAGCATTTCAAACTTCGTACGGAGGATTATATGATATTGGTATTCTCAAGTATGATTCCACCGGCAGCAACCTTCTGTATGCATCTTACCTGGGAGGTGAGCGATCTGAATCACCGCATAGCCTGGTGATGAATGCCAGTGAAGAACTGATTGTATTGGGTACATCAAGCTCTTCCGATTTTCCGACAACCGCTAATGCTTTTAACAGAACATTTAAAGGCGGAGTTCCGGTTGCGCATGTGGTTTACTATAGTGCAGGTTCTGATATTGTGCTGGCGCGTATCAGTAAAGATGGAAGTACGTTGCTGGCATCGACCTATGTAGGTGGAACTAAAAATGACGGGTTGAATACCAGTGGCGGGCACCTGACCAAAAACTATGGCGATGAATTGCGTGGCGATGTAATAGCCGATAAGCTTGGCAATATATATGTAAGCTCAGTTACTGCTTCGCATAATTTTCCGGTTACGCCCGGTAAGTACAGCACCTATCGTGGCGACTCTACCGATGCTATACTTTTTAAGATGGATGCCAGCCTTCATCAGATACAGTACGGATTATATTTAGGAGGAAGTGGTGTAGATGCTTCGTATACGCTAAAGTTCGATGCCAACGAAGATATATATATTGCCGGTGGCACGACCAGTAAAGATTTTCCGGTGACGGCATCCACCTATCGTTCTACACTGGCAGGTGGCGCGGATGGTTGGATGGCAAAGATCAGCAATGCGGGCGATTCAATCTACTATGCGACTTTTACCGGTACTTCTTCTTACGATCAGGTATATTTTATTGATCTTAATGAAGCCGGTGAAGTATATGTATACGGACAGACCGATGGTAATTTTCCGATTACACCCTCTAATGTATATAGCAATGTCAATAGCGGGCAATTCGTTCAGAAATTTGATAAGGCATTAAAGCAATTGAAGTTTTCTACTGTATTCGGATCAGGGCGCGGCACGCCAGATATATCGCCAACGGCCTTTCTGGTAAACGAATGCAATAACTTGTACATGTGCGGCTGGGGCGGTGAGCTCAATTCCGGATATTGGCCGGGCAGCAGCACCAAAGGCATGAAGATTACCAGCAATGCGTTGCAGTCGAGTACCACCGGTAATGATTTTTATTTTATAGTACTCACAGATGACGGAACGGAATTTTTATACGGCACCTATCTGGGGGGCAATCGCTCCCTTACACATGTGGATGGAGGCACCAGTCGCTTCGATAAAAATGGTATAGTATATCATGCTGTCTGTTCAGGATGCAACACCGATGGCAAAGGCCCGTATTCCGATTTTCCGACAACAACACGCGCGTGGTCGCGGACTAATCGCAGTTTGAATTGTAATAACGCAGCCTTCAAGTTTGATCTGTCATCGTTGCGGGCAAGATTGCAAACCAACTCGATCTGGTTCAATATGGCGGGGCTGAATAAAATATGCTTGCCCGATAAAGTTGTGTTTCAAAATTTCAGCACGGGTGGTGAAACGTTTGAGTGGAATTTTGGTGACGGAACCAAGCTCACCAGACCCGATACAACCTATATCGTTCATCAATATAAAGTCATTGGTCGCTATACAATTTGGTTAAAGGCTATTGATCCGGGAACGTGCAAGGTAAAGGATTCTGTTTCCACCATTGTAGATGTGTTCAACGCCGAAGCGGAGATACAGGATGATGACGAGGTGTGCAAGGGAAGTTCGTATACCCTGAAGGCCAGTGGTGGTGCCACGTATGCCTGGAAAAGTGCTGATGGATCATTTCAGTCGAACTTACCAATGCCTGTGGTAAAACCCGCTGATACAACGGTATACTATATTAAAGTAACAGAATCGAGTGGTTGTGTACATTACGACACGGTGCAATTGAATGTGATTCCACTGGTTGCGCCCGCATTTGAAATGGCACGGGAAGAGAATTGCTTTACCCTGCCCAATATACATGTGCGAAGTCTCACTGATAGCCTGGCCGGTACGGATCGTATCTATTTTGATTTTGGTGATGGTACTACCTCTGATGAGCCGGAGGCAGATCATGAATTTGAAAAAGACGGAACATATACTGTGAAGCTGGTAGCAGTGCGGGAGGCGGGGAGCATCGTGTGTGCATCAGAAAGTGTGCAAACTATTCCGGTATATACATTGAAAATTCCCAACGTGATAACGCCCGGCAATGGCGATAACCTGAACCAGGCACTTTTTATACAATACGGCAAAGTAAAAGGAAAAACACCTGCCGATTATGGTTTCAATACCTCGCTGGTGATCTATAATCGCTGGGGTGAGAAAGTATATGAGGCAGCCGACTATAAAAACGATTGGACCGCGGAAGGGCTTGTCTCCGGTGTATATTTCTTTGAAGTTACGGTACAAGATCATGCTACCTGCAAAAGCTGGGTGCAGGTCATCAAAGGAAATTAGTCAAAGCAAACAGTGGTTGCATGCGAACACTGTGTATCTTGCACTTCAATCCCTATAGTACTCATGAATATTCGCGCTATTTGTACCGACATAGATGGTACGTTGCTGGACAGTCGCAGAGAGCTTTCACCGCGCACCATTCAGGCAATTCAATTCATTAAAGATGAAATGCCGGTAATTCTGGCGTCTTCGCGTATGCCCAGTGCCATGCGCCATCTGCAACGTGCGCTGGGTATATTGGATCATCCGCTGATTTGCTTTAACGGTGGTTATGTGATCCGCTATAAAACGGGCCACGATATTCCCGAAGTGCTTGATTCAGTAACGATCCCGGTATCGGTTTGTGAATATATATTAAATGCTGTAAAGGGAACCGGTATACATGTGAGTTTATATCATGAAGATAACTGGTACGCTCCGCAGGAAGATCAATGGACAGCCCGCGAAGCGAAGGTGACGAAAGTATTGCCTGCTATTACACCTTTTACAGGAGTGTTAGAAAAATGGCGATGTGCTGAAACCGGTGCGCATAAGGTAATGTGCATGGGCCTTGAAGAAGAACTCAACGTATTGGAAGCAACATTAAATGCCACACAAGCCAGCGAGCTGCATGTATATCGTTCCAAATCAACCTATATCGAGATAGCACCGCGCGCCATTTCAAAAGCGTCTGCGTTAGCCGATGTGCTGCGCGTATATTATAACCTCGATATAAAACAATCGATGGCCTTCGGCGATAATTATAATGATATCGACATGCTACGTGCCGCAGGGTCGGGTGTGGCAGTAGCCAATGCCCGCGATGAAGTGAAGGCTGTAGCCGGTCACATCACCGCGAAGAATACAGAAGACGGTGTGGCGCAGATGCTGGAACAATATGTTATCGCAGCTTTGCGAAATAACGCTTAGCCTCTGCTTTTACTTTTGGAGCCAGTATAAATCCGGAGAGCATGGTAGGTATAGCCATGAGTGCAAAGGCTATATCGATCAGGTTCAACACCAGGTCCATGGATACAATGGCTCCCACTACAATCATAGACAGGTAAAAATAGTCATACCACTGGCTGCGTTCTTCACCAATCAGGTACGAGAGCGCCTTGCGCCCATAGTAGCTATAAGAAAACAATGCGCTGATCGCAAATACAAACGTGCAAAGCAGCAATATATACTCTCCATAAGGCATAGCCGAGCGATACGCCAGCGAAGTGAGGGTTATACCTGAGATGCCTTCCGTTTGCCATACACCCGTAACAAGAATAGCGAATGCAGTAAGAGAGCATGATAATAATGTATCAATCACCGGGCTTAGCATAGAGATCAAGCCTTCTCGCACCGGTTCAGTACTGATGGATGCGCCCATCGCCATCGGCGCTGTGCCTATACCGGCTTCGTTAGAGAACGTTGCTCTGCGAACACCGAGCATGATGATCCCGCCCAATACACCGCCCAGAAACGGATCGCCATGGTAATTAGTAGCGGAGAAGGCATCCGTAAACACAAGTTTGATATAGTAAGGTAGCTGATCGGAAAATACAATGAGAATTACGGCCACTGAAATAAAGTGCAGCACGATCATAACCGGCACCAGCCTGCCTGCCCAGCTACCAATGCGTTTTATTCCACCAATAATGACAACGGATACTAATACAGTAATGAGCAGACCGATGACAAATTTGTGAACACTGAAGGACGACTGCCCGATCATAAACATTTTCTCTTCTATACCGGCAGGTTTCAGCCCGATATCAACAATAGCTTGTGTCAATTGGTTAGCCTGGAAGATTGGTAGCATACCAACCAGGCAGCACAGGCAAAAGAATGTCGCCATAGGTTGCCAATGCTTGCTCATGGCTTCGCGTATTACATACATAGGGCCGCCTTGCAATTCGCCGGTTGAATCTTTACCGCGATACATACTGGCCAGTGTGCTCGTAAAGAAATTTGTAGACATACCGATAAACGATGTTACCCACATCCAGAACAATGCACCCGGACCACCCATGGCAATGGCAGCCGCTACACCGGAAAGATTACCCATCCCCACGGTAGACGCCAGCGCGGTAGATAATGCTTTGTAAGGACTTATCTGCCCGGGACCTTTTGAATCTTCGAATTTGCCCATGAGTATCTGCAGGGCATGTGAGAAATAAGTATACTGAACAAAACCTGAGTAGACCAAAAAGAAAACTCCGCCACCAATGATGAGAAACAGAACCGGCCACCACGTATAGGCAGCTATAGCTGATAAAAACTGATTGACTTCTTGCAATTGATTACACGTTAGTGCGGAAAGATAGGAAAAAATAGCTGCTAGCCTTCAAGCTGCCAGCTGCTAGATGAGTGGGCGTAAGCTGGAATAGTGCGATGCAGTGAGGTGCTCCTACCTTATTGGCGGAATGGGATATCTTGAAATAAAAATAAACGCCGCTAATAAATCTCAGTAACCTTTCGCATAAATATTGAAGAACTTCGATGCATCTTACCTTCCAGCA
>NZ_DAIQRQ010000015.1:3090-37560 GCF_036786105.1 Ohtaekwangia sp. | reverse complement strand
TCAGTAACCTTTCGCATAAATATTGAAGAACTTCGATGCATCTTACCTTCCAGCAGCCAGTGGCTTGAGCCAGCAGCCTCTTAGTCCTTCGCGCAAAATAAAGCTTTGCCTTTATCACCGTAAGGTAAGCTGAATGTAAATGTACTCCCGATGTCAGGTTTGCTTTCGATGAAGAGCTGACCACCATTCTTCTCTACAAACTCGCGGCAGAGCATCAGGCCGAGACCGGAACCTTTTTCACCGGCCGTACCGTATTTGGTAAAGTATTCTTTATCCTGAATGCGGTGGATCTCTTCTGGAGACAAGCCCGTACCTGTATCTGCTACCGCGATGTATATATACTCGTTTTCATTTCGTGTGGTAATGGCAATCGCTCCTTTTTGAGGTGTAAATTTTATGGCGTTGCTGATCAGGTTACGCAACACCAGTTTGATCATATCTTTGTCACCATACACTTGCAGGGAAGGTGCAATATCAAGTCCCAGTGTAATTGATTTTCTCTGTGCCTGTGGCCTCAGCAGGTTAACGGTTTCATGGATGACCTGCGGCAAATCAAATACACCGGGTTTTACTTGTATTCCCTCCATCTGATCTTTAGCCCAATGCAGCAGGTTATCGATAAGGGTGGCTACGTAGTGTATCCGATCCTTCAAGTCAGGCATCAGGTTTTTTTGAAACTCGTTCTCCGATATATACCCGGATTCGAACAAGTCCAATATGCTACGGAATTGATTTATCGGTCCACGAAGATCGTGCGAAATGATAGAGAATAATTTATCCTTCGTATAATTTGACTGTCGCAGTATTTCAGACTGTTTTTCAATCTCTGTATTCTTCAGGTTTAGCTCCTCATTGATGTGAGAGATCTCGTCATTCTGTGTAATGATCTCTTCATTCATCGCCAACAGTTCTTGGGTCTTTTCATAGACTTGCAGCTCCAGCATTGCTTTTTGCCGGTTCACTCTTTTGGTGCGGAGTATTGTGAGGCCATATACCAGCAGTCCCAGCAGTCCTGCATATACCAGGTAAGCCCACACCGTTCGATATATAGGAGGCAATATGTGAAAGGAGAAAACCGCAGGTTTACTTTCCTGCTTATATACATTTCGAAGGCGTACGGTGAATGTATAATCGCCTTCCGGTAAATTGGTAAAATGTGCTTCCTGACTGGTCGTCCAGGGTGACCAATCTTTATCAAAGCCTATCAACTTATATTGAAACTCATTTTTATCAGCTTCCTCATAGAACGAGCCGCTGAAATCAAAGCGTAAATTATTTCGGTTGTAAGGGAGGATTAATTTTTTGCGTGCCGTATTGTTAATGGAGATAACGGAGTCTGCTGCGGTTACTTTTTTTATGACCAGTTGAGGTATTTCCTGGTAATATGTTTTCTTAAGAGGACGGTAGACAATGACGTGGCTGTTATTACCAATCCACACTTCGTCCTGCACCGTTAGTAAACATGGTTCAATATCCATCCAGGGTATTTTATTAAAAGGCGTTGAAAAAAGTGAATAAGTATTGTCGGCTTCCTTTTTTAACAGGCCTGTAAACTGCTCCGTACCCCCAGCGATATTCTTCTTTCCCCGGATGTATATATTTTCATCCGGCCCTTCGGTTAGCGAATATACCTGTATACCTTCCAGCGCTTTTCGAAACCTGGGATCAGGCTCAAATATGTCTTTCAACGCGTTGTAGCGATAAATGCCATTTTGCGTGGTAACAAGGATCGTATGGTCGCGAAGTTTGTGAATGCGATTATTAACGTGCGAGGGGAGGTTATGAAGCGCGCCATAAAATTTTTTCCCAACAACAGAATCCATGGTGTTGTTTAACTGCAATTTCCAGATGCCTTTACCATAGTGGGCAATCCAGAAGTTTCCGTTTTCGTCTTCTTGAATAAGTTTTGTTTCCTCTTCAAAACCCCTGATCCTGCGCCGGCTCCATATACCGTCTTTCTTCGTTAAAAGCCACAAGCCTGCATCATAAGTGCCCATGATCATACGATCCGGGTGTTGCGCCACCGCGCACAGCGATAGTGCTAAGCGTTGTTCAACCAGGAGGTGAGCCTGGTGATTGATGACTTCGTACACTCCGTAATCGTTTACCATGTAAAAGTGACCATTCAGGGTATACATGTTCCATACAGCGCCGCTGGTAACAAATTCAAACCGGTCCTTGCTGGTCATATGAAACAGTCCTTTGGTCGTTCCGATGTACTTCTGGCCGGAATGACTCCCCATGACTATTACCGAGCCCTTTATACCATTGAGCTTGTCATAGTACGCTAGCGGTGAACTTGTAATGATCGTTCCTATAAATTCCTCGGTAGCAAACCAGAGATTATGTTGCGCATCTTCAAAGAAAATTAGTTCTGTTAAAATGCTGTTGCCGAGCAGATCGCCGGTCACTTTATACTCGATATCTCCATGCGAGTTCAGGATTAATATTTCTTCAGTGGTTAATACAGCAAGTCTTCCGTCAGACAACAAGAGGATTGAGACTACATCCAGGTTTTTTAGTGCGGCGTTGAATCCGTTTGAGATTGGCGTCATCACACTTTGGTCAGGCTTGGTAGCGTCTAACTTCCATAGTTGTTTTTTTTCATCCAGTAAAATATATCTTCCGGTTTGATTTCTCTGCATTAGGCCTGCCGGCAAATGATATTCTGTTGAATGCAGCGCACCATTGGCATATCGGTACAGTAAATTGTCTTTTATGTAATATATCGTTCCGTTTAATTCAATGAGCCGGGGGCGCCAGTCGTCCAGATTGTCTAACAATATTTTTGATTTTCCATTGTCATAAACAAAAAGGTAGCCGTTGTCGCCACCGAAGACAACGGTATTGTTCACCACCCTCAAGTCCCAGATATCAGCAAGGTTATTTCGTACTTCATCAGCCAGTGATGCTGTTAACGAAAAGTATTGGTAATCTCCCTTGGTATTTTTGGCTATATATCCAAATTCGCCTGAAGCCCCTACATAAACCTTTCCGTGCATGTTGGCGAAGACTGAAAGCACGTAAGCATTGTTTGGTAAAGTAATTTGTTCCCAGTGTAGGCCATCGAATATGAGCACCGCATCGGAGTTGGCAAAATATAAAATGCCCTGCTCATCTTGCGTCATATCCCAGTTCTGGGAGGAACCGTGGTACACTTCAATCGGATACTTCTGAATGAATAGTTGTTGCGCCACCCCCGGTATGTAATCCGATAAACAAATGAGAAAACACAACAAACAGTAAAAAACATTCATGGCGGTTTGGCAGGTTGACAGGACTTGAGTAGATATAGTATCGCTATTATATCTTCTAATATACTCAAAGATAGTGTGTGGGATAAGAGGGTGCAGTAGTAAAACGTGCAAAATCATACACCAAATCGTATACACCACGTTACGTGGTATGTAACATACGAAATTATCTCACCAAATAGATGTATCTAAAGATGGATACCAGGCATGACAGACAAGCTTTTTTATGACAACAGCCCTGAAGATAAGTCTTTCCTGGTGCCTCTCCTGAATGTCGGATTTCTCGTGTTACGGCATAGCCATCGTTTCGGCAACCGCGTCTTGAAAGATATTTCTTAACTTTAGTGTTCATATTACACAAGGCATTGAATAGCATTAGCGAGAAGGACTTTAACACACTGCTGGACCCCGTGTTGTTTTCCGCAATTCTCGATACGCTGGGAGAAGCGATCTGGGTCACTGATTTTCGTAAGCCTGCACTATACTGGTTCGCATCGGCAGAAAACCAGCAGAAATATGGTATTCCCACCGGGCATATTGACAATGATTTCTGGATCAGCAATATACATCCCGAAGACCGCGAGCGGGTGGTAACAGGTTTTGAGCGCGCTCTTCATGATCCTTCTGTTTCCATTTACAATCATGAATATCGCTTTCTCGGAGCGAATGGCACGGTATACGTCATTTATGATAATATGCGTTTTCTGCGCAACGCAAAGGGTGAGGCGGAACGGGTAATCGGCACCTGGCGCGATGTTACCAGCCGCTATGAGCGCGATCAGAAAATGCAAGAGCTCATGGCAAACCTGGAGGTAGAACGCAACCGCTTTAAGATGATTGCCGAACTCGCCAACACTGCCATGTGGGAAGTGGATGTACGGTCAAAAACCTTGAAATGGACAGCCGGCAACAAAACACTGGAAGAGTTTGGTTTCAATAACCCCGGCTACACACTTGACGACTGGCTGCAAGATATACACATAGACGACCGCGAACGGGTAGCTGCTAATTTTGATCATGCAATAGCCAGTGGCGATAATTTCTTTGATACCTACCGGTTCCTGAAAAAAGATGGAACGATCGTGCATGTGATCGATCAGGGAACCATTGTGCGCGATGAAGCCGGCCAGGCACTAAAGGCCGTAGGCAGCTGGGTAGATATTACCCGTGAACGCACACGTGAAGAGATACTGGAGCGAAGTCTTGAACAGCAACGCGCACTTAATCGTGAGTTGCAGGTGCGTGAAGAAGAGCTTGCTATGGTGGAAGAAGAACTTCGCCAGAGCAACGACCAGCTCTCGCATCACGTGCAGCAACTCTCGGAACGCGAATTTATACTCAACCAGTCGCAGCGCCTCGCGCGCATCGGAAGTTGGGGATATGAGTCTGATACGAAAGCTGTATTCTGGTCCAACGAAATGTATAACATCTTCGGGGTTGACGAGAAGTTTAACGTGAACGACCCGGAAGAAGTGATCAGCCTGTTTGATGAGCCCGGTCGCGCGTTGATTCGCGATGCTTTTCAACGCATGGCACTGAACTATGAACCGTTCGATATTACAGGACGCATAACTACCCCGTTGGGATATAAAAAGTGGGTGCGGATCACTGCATACCCCGTGCTGCGGCACATGTTTCATCGCGTGGTGGGTTTGGTGTTTGACATCACTTACCTGAAGGAAGCGGAAGAACGATTAAAGAGCAGTGAACAGAAGTTCTCCATTGCCTTTCGGAATAACCCCAACCTTATGGCAATCATGCGCGAAAGCGACAACCTGATTGCTGATGTAAACGACCGGGTGGAATCGGTGCTGGGCTATACACGACAGGAAGTGATAGGTTTGCCAGCGTCTGCGCTGACGCTTTTTGCCAACCCGGACGATCGTGAGGAATTCAACAAGCGATACTTCGAAAATAACGTGGTGGAAATGGAATGCCCGTGGTATAGAAAAGACGGCAGCATTATACACGTAATCATTTCCAGCAATCGCGTTGAGATTGAAGGCGTGCCCTATATATTATCGGTAGTGCGCGATGTTTCTGAACGAAGAAATGCAGAAGAGCGATTCCGGAAATCGTTCGATCTCAACCCCGACCTGATGCTTGTTTTCCGCGAACGCGATCTCATGCTCATGGAAGTAAATGAAAAGCTTCAGGCTATTGCGGGCTATTCACGCGAAGATGTGATTGGTAAATCTTCGAGTTCCTTTAACATCTGGGCGATTCCGCAGGATCGTAACAAATATTTCGAGACGCTGGCGCGTGAAGGTTCTGTATCGATGGAGTCGGTATTTATAAGAAAGAATGGGGCGCACTTTTTTGGAACCATTTCAGCACAACGTATTCAGCTGCATGGCGAAAATCACTTGCTCGTCATAATACGCGATACAACAGAGAAGAGAATTATTGAGGAGAAATTGGTGAAGAGCGAAGCCAACCTGCATTCCATTCTCAACAACACCGAATATTTTATCTGGTCGGTTGATATGCGCAATAAACTGCTTCGCTTCAACAACCGGTTTGCGGGATTTTTCAAGCGCTATCTCAAAACGGATCTGTTTGTTAATATGCCGATCCTTGATTTCATCAACCCGCCTGAGTTTAGCGAGTTCTGGCGACATAAGTATGAGCTCGCCAAGAACGGCAGCACCACTACGTTTGATGTAGAAACGAACGACCGCATATACCATTGTGTGCTGCATCCTATATTTATCGAAGGCAAGATCAGTGGTATCACCGCTTACATGAACGATATCACCAGCCAGCGTGAAGCGGAAGAACGGCTTATGCTAAGCGAAGCCAACCTGCATGCCACCATCAACAACACCAAGTTCATGGTGTGGGCGGTTGACAGGCAATACCGCCTGATTACCTGCAACCAGACTTTTAAAGAGTATATGAAGCATCTCTATGATTCAGAACTGGTATACGGCCAGCCAATCATAGCACAAAATTCAACACATCCGGAAGCAAACTGGTTGCGCACAACATGGAATGAATGTTATGAGCGCGCGTTAACGGGCGAGTCGTTTGTGACACAGGAGAAGCGCAATAACCGGTATCATAAATATTCATTCAGTCCAATCAAGGGTAAAGACAGCATCACCGGAATAACGGTTTTTGCAGAAGACATCACTGAACAAAAGCTGGCCGAAGACAAGATACGAGAGAACGAAACGAAGCTCCATGCAATCATCAACAACACCGACCTTAGCATCTGGTCAGTCGATCTGGACTATCGCATTACTACGCTCAATCAGGTTTTTTATCAAACAATGAAAGATCAGTATAACGTAGCGTATACGGTAGGGCAGGATATGATCGAGGCATCACGCGGGTATTTGCCGGATTATCTTATTGACTATTGGATCGGCATCTATAACCGCGTCTTCACAGGCGAATCGGTGTTGGAAGAATACAAGGGTGAACACACCATTACACAAATTTCTGTTCACCCGATTGTTGAGAACCAACGCGTAGTAGGAGCATCTATATATACCCGCGATATAACGGATCTGAAGCACAAAGCAGAAGAGTTGGCGGAAGCTAATAGAAAGATCGGAGAGTTAAAATTGATGGCCTTGCGATCGGTGATGAACCCGCATTTTATTTTTAACGCACTCAACTCTATCCAGTATTTCATTGCCAAGAACGACAGGCAGAATGCAATTAATTATTTGTCAACTTTCTCGAAGCTGATACGTGGTGTGCTCACGCATTCGGTGAATGATAAGATTAGTATCGCCGATGAAATTGCATTGCTTCACTACTATATTAACCTCGAAATGGTTCGTTTTGAAAATAAATTCGAGTTTCAGTTAGAGATAGACCCGGAGCTTGACCAGGAAAGCATTGAGATACCATCGCTGCTTATTCAACCCTATGTGGAAAATGCCATTCTTCATGGTCTTTATAGCAAGCAGGGCAAGGGGCTTCTTAAAATTACCGTGCGCTATGATCAGGACCGCGTGCTCTTCACCGTTGAAGATAACGGCATTGGCCGTGCAGCGGCAAAAGAATTACGCAGTAAAAATTTTCCGAAGCACAACTCCATGGGTACTGTGCTGACGGAAGAACGATTACGTCTGATCAATGAGCGTGATAATGTTGCCTTTGAAATACAAGACCTGGTAACAGAAGATGGTGAACCACAAGGAACGCGAGTAAATATTTGGGTAAGATTCTGACGTTTTCGAATTTCCTCTTATCTTGTATATGCCCTGAATTATGATCAACGCTATTATTGTAGACGATGAGCTGAAAAGCCGTGAAAGTCTTAAAATTCTACTAGAAGAGTTTTGTGATGATGTTTCTGTAAAGGCGTTGTGCCAGGATGTTGCCGAAGCGATACAAGCCATTCAGGAACACAAACCCGATGTTGTATTCCTGGACATTCAGTTACAGCGTGAAACGGGTTTCGATTTGCTTACCAAGCTTCGCGACTTTGATTTTGAAGTAATTTTTACCACAGCTTATTCGGAGTATGCAATCAAGGCTTTTAAGTTTTCGGCTATCGATTATCTGTTGAAGCCGATTGATATAGAGGAACTCAAACGCGCACTGGCCAAAGTTGAAAAGCGCATGGGCGATTCCATCTCTGTGCGTCTGCAGCAGCTCATGCAGAATCTCAAAACAACTTCGTCAGAAAATTACAAGCTTGCACTGCCCACATCCGATGGACTGGTGTTTGTAAAAACGCAGGATATATTATACTGTGAGGCTTCCAGCAATTATACCGAGATTACAGTAGTCGATGGAAAGAAGTATGTGGTGAGCCGCACGTTGAAAGAATATGAAGACATGCTGAGCGATCACAATTTTTATCGCATCCATAATTCATATCTCATTAACCTGAATGCTGTTAAAAAATACGTGCGTGGTGAGGGAGGTTACGTCATCATGTCTAACGATAAGTCATTGGATGTTTCAAAGCGAAAGAAGGAAGGATTCCTCACGCGCATAGGAGCAAAAATGTAATCCATATAGTTTTTGAAGTCCCGGAAGGATAATGATGAGGTAGATTCGATACTCACCACGCGGATGCGAAGTGCCGGGCGATTGGATGAGCGCCTCTTTACGTTATTATACCGGGCACATGTGAAGAAAATATGATTTGTTAGACCCCGCATCACAGTGTACTAACATCGCCCGGCCAGTTAATCAAAAAAATCCTCCACTCGCTCATTCCCGTTATGCCGCGGCCATTCTCCAATATACCTTTGCTATGCATACACAGTAAAATTCTCCTGTACAAATAATAGGTTTTGGGTTTAGGGTTACAGGAATTTAAAAAGCTTTGGGCAGACGGCCTGAAGCTTTTCTTTTTTAGTCCCATGTATACCTTGCCGTTACACCTGGCTTTGATAGTTCATTCACTTACTCATAAAAGCCGCCCGGCCAGTCATTTTCAATTCGACCGGATAATTTGAGTGGCCAACTTTGGTTACCAATAGTCCTCCCGTATGAAACAATTTTTATTCTTCCTCCTTTTATTTCTTTTGGCCCTTTGGGCCAATGCACAAACTGAAAAGCCAGGGCTTGCAACAGACCGTCCTCACCAGACAGAAGCCTCCGCTTGGATACCTGCCAGTGATCTTTAGGCAGAAACCGGTTTTATTTACGAGCGTGACAAGATCATTTCTGAGTACAGGTGCTTCGTTTCACTTGTTCAGGTAAACCAGTTACTAAGTTATAATACCCACTTGCTCTGTTACCCTGTAAGAGCATAGATCGGTATACTATATTTCATATATTATTCACCTGCCGAATATCAACCGGAAAAAGAGATGGTAATCACCCGCTGGTGTTTATCATTCAGGATATAACAGCCCTCGGTACATCCCGCATATTGCTGACCAGGCAAGACTTCGGGATGGTAGCACACTGGGAAGTTTTATTACCATAACTAACCGCAAGCTGAACTGGAAAGTTATTTCTTATTTGTGGAAGATGAATGCACTGTTTATAATCACGACCTTACTCCGTGCGATCTTTTCGAGCAACCCGGCTCTGTTCAATATCCTGATACGCTGGGTGCTCATCCGGTGGAACTTGAGAAGCCTGCACCGCTTGTTGCTCCATGCATGGAAGTATATGAGCAGCAGAAAGATAATCACGTCACAACTGCCGGAAATGCCGCAAGACGTGTTGCCAACGACAGCTACATTAAAGTAAGCAAACGCAAGCCAGATTGCCTGTTAAACCGGATATGCGAACGGATCATATTGCAGGCCCAACGTACCAGCTACCGCTTCGGTCATTCAAAATACTTTGCTAGCTAAGGCTGCAGGCATTGAACGGAATCCGGTGCCGCCACGGAGTAAAAACATGCACTGCTACACATAGGCTGTACAGCCTGCTTCCGGGAATGACCATGGAAAAGGGCTTGACCTCAGACCTTGGAGAAGCCCCATCTCACAGTGAATTTATCAAAGTTCTGATCGCACGATGGGCAACGGTGTAGATTGAAATTTTGTCTTCCCTTTCGTCCATTCCTCAGACGGGAGTGGGTAAGTGTTCGCGGGAGCAGTGGTGAAGGATAAAGGCGCACTCTGTGGGCACTTACTTAATAAAGATGAAGTGTATACATGAGTCCCACATGGAATCTTCCTGCAAATACGGCTTTGTTAAAATGGACGATGAGAGCTTCGACAGGCTCAGTACGTTTGTTACCAGAGAATACGGTATAAAACTCCCGCTCAGCAAAAAGTCGATGCTGGAAAGCCGGCTCAATAAAAAAGTTAAAAGTCTCGGACTCGACTCCTACAAAACGTTTCTTGATTATCTCTTCAGTAAAGAAGGAATGCAGGCTGAAGTCTTTAACGTGATCGACCTGATCACCACCAATAAAACCGATTTCTTCCGTGAAGCGGCTCACTTTCAGTTTCTCACGCAGGATTTTCTACCGCGTTATCAGCAAGAACATAGTTGCAATAATATTAACGTATGGTCAGCCGGGTGTTCTACCGGTGAAGAACCCTATACCCTTGTAATGGCACTGGAGGAATACCGGAAACGTCATCCCGAGCTGACCTATAGTTTATTGGCCAGCGATATATCTGTCCGGGTGATACAAATAGCCTTTCAAGGTATATATACCATCGATCGCATTGAAAATATCCCCATGGAGATGAGGCGCGCGTATTTCATGCGAAGCAAAACAGACCGCCGTCTGGTACGGGTAAAACCTCAATACAGAAACAAGATCGAGTACAGGCGCATTAACCTGATGGACGATCAGTATAGCGTTCAACGCGAAAATTATGATATGATTTTCTGCCGAAACGTGCTGATATACTTTGATAAACAAGTGCAGGAACGCGTGCTTCGAAAATTCTGCAATCACCTGAGGCATGGCGGTTTGTTGTTCCTCGGGCATAGTGAATCCATTATGGGCATGAACCTGCCACTGAAACAAGTGCGCCCTACAGTATACCAGACTGTCGTATGAGTATAAAAAAACACTACCTTTTACCGGGCGATGTCCTCGTGTCCGTTGTGCCAATGGAGATCACTACAGTATTAGGCTCGTGTGTATCAGTTTGTTTGTATGATCCCATAACGAAGATTGGAGGTATAAATCATTATTTATTGCCCGGCAATGAAAGTGAGGCGCACGCAGATGCATCCAAAGGCAATACTTCAATACCGTTGCTGGTGAAGATGATGTTAAATCGTGGGGCGATACGGGAAAACCTCAAAGCGAAGATATTTGGTGGCGCCAGCCCGGTTGCGGCAGAGCAAAGTTTATATGCCATCGGCAAGCGCAATATAGCGGTGGCTATCGATATTTTGAAACAGGAAGGTATATATCTGGCGGCCCGTGACACGGGTGGATCGCAGGGGAGGAAAATTATTTTCCATACCGCCACCGGAAAAGTGACGATGCAATTATTGCCACATCCTATAACCAGCTTTCAGTATGAAAACAATAAAGGTTTTGATCATTGACGACTCCGCGCTGGTACGGCAAACACTCTCAGAGATTATTCAGTCAGACTCGCACCTGGAAGTAGCAGGTACCGCGGGCGATCCGTATTTCGCAGCGCGGAAGATACGGAATGAAATTCCTGATGTTATCACGCTGGACATAGAAATGCCACGCATGGATGGGCTTACGTTTCTGAAAACGTTAATGTCGCAATACCCGATTCCCGTTGTGATTATCTCCAGTCTTACACAAGAGGGAAGTCACCTCGCCTTGCGCGCATTAGAGTTGGGTGCCGTAGAGATCGTAGCGAAGTCAGAGATACGCAATACAAAAGAACACCTGGAAGAATCCCGCATCCGCATTACTGATGCCATTAAAGCTGCCTACAATGTACCGGTGAAACGGGTAGCGCTCAACAGGCAACCGTCTGAAAATATACCGGCTGGTAAACCCGATCCGGCCAGTCTGAATTCACCCATCTATAAAACAACCGATAAGGTAATTGCTATTGGTGCTTCCACCGGAGGGACGGAAGCGCTGCGCTATATTTTAAAAAGTATACCAGCCGACTGTCCGGGCATACTCATTACGCAACACATGCCAGCCGGCTTTACCAAATCGTTTGCCGACCAGGTAAATGCGTTTTGTGAAGTAACCGTAAAGGAAGCCTCCGATGGAGAGCGTGTAATGCGTGGTCATGCCTATATAGCACCTGGCGGTAAGCACATGGAGCTTTACCGCAGTGGTGCCAAGTATTTTATAAAGGTGCGCGATGGCGAACTGGTAAACCGACATAAACCTTCAGTAGATGTACTTTTCAGTTCGGTAGCAAAACATGCCGGGCAAAATGCACTCGGCATTATCATGACAGGTATGGGGCGCGATGGCGCCGATGGCCTGCTTACCATGAAACAGGCAGGTGCCAAAACGATAGCGCAGGACGAAGCCACCAGTGTGGTATTTGGTATGCCGAAAGAAGCCATCAAATTAGGCGCAGCCGATCAGGTGTTGCCCTTGCACGACATGCCCCAGAGCATCAAGCGATATGCCTGACGTTGATGTGAATACGCCAGCTAAACTAGAAGATAGAGCGGAACAGCAGGAACAGGGTGCCTGACAGTACAATTACTACTGGCAACGTGAGCAGCCATGCCATCAGTATATTCCGGACGGTATCGGCTTGCAGGTTCTTTACACCTTTACTGGCTACCATGCTACCTGCAATGCCAGACGAAAGCACGTGCGTTGTACTTACCGGCAGCGATAAATACGTTGATATGGTAATGGTACTGGCAGCGACAATTTCAGCACTGGCGCCTTGCGCATAATTGAGGTGTTCTTTACCGATCTTCTCGCCAATGGTTTTTACAATGCGCTTCCAGCCAATCATGGTTCCCATTCCCAGCGAAAGGGCAATCATTACAATAACCCATCGTGGTGAATAATCGGTAATCGATTTCACAGCCTTCAGCTCATCCTTTAAGGTGCTCTTGTCGGCCTCGCTAATGCGTAACTCGGTTTTCTCCACCAGGCTTTTCAGGTGGCGGTCAATCAGCAGTATATCTTTTCGAACCATAAAGCGCTGCTCTTTCCTGATCGCTTCCACAGATTGCATTCCATTTAATTGGCCAACCAGTGCATGGGTCAAATCTTTTGTTTCAGTAAATTTCTTTTGATCGGGTGCTGACAGGGGAGAGGGATCCATTGAGTTCACCACTGTTTCAATCCGTTGCAGATGTGGCGTTAGTGTGCTCGGAACTATTCTTGAATTCAGGGCGAAGTAGCTGGGAACAATTCCAATGAGGATCAACATCACCAGCCCGACACCTTTTTGTCCATCGTTAGATCCGTGTGAAAGACTTACGCTTCCGCAGGTAAGGATCAGCAAAATGCGAATTACCAATGGAGGAGGTGCATTCTTCTTGGGTTCTTTGAAAAGGCTGTCACCATATTGTGTTTTCTTGGTCAGGTTTCTGATGATGAACATCAGAATAATGGTAAGTGAAAATCCTACGATGGGCGACACCATGAGTGAAAGACCGATTTCTTGCGCTTTTCCCCAGTTTACAGCGGCTTCACGCGAATCGGGTAGCAATGAGTATGCTATACCTACCCCGAGGATGGAACCGATCAGCGTATGCGAGCTGGAACACGGAATACCGAAATACCAGGTGAGCAGGTTCCAGAAAATAGCACTGAGCAACAGTGCCATCACCATCGAAAGGCTATGTGCAATGTTCTGATCTACGAGCGATTCTACCGGCAGCAGGTTTACAATACCTACCGCAACGCCTACTCCTCCGATCAGTACCCCGGTAAAATTACAGATACCGGAATACACTACGGCGGTCCAGGGCTTTAGTGAGTTTGTATAAATAACAGTAGCCACAGCGTTAGCCGTATCGTGGAATCCGTTGACGAACTCAAAACCAAACGCCGCAATAAGACAAAGGATTAGCAGAATAGAGTAGGATAAGTCTAATTCAAACATAAAAGTTGAAATTCGGGCGCAATCTAAGCTGATTTCAAACACCCTTTGTTACCTCTATGTTAACTTTTTTAATGCAGAGTCTTGCTATGTATTTGAATTACTTTGATTATCAGGTCGTTAAGTCATATTGGAAGAAAGGTGAATTGTTAACAAGGCCCCTCTGGCAGCCGCCACGACAGGTTGAATCAGAGGCAACTTTATGGTCAGCGGCAAAACAGAAAATATAGTATCTTGAGCCGCACAGAATCTATGACGGAGTTGATTATTGCCGGGGAGAAGTTTAGCCTGAATGCGCACAAGGCGTTGTATTGGGACAAGCATAAGGCGTTGTTGCTGGCAGACCTTCACCTGGGAAAGGTTAATCATTTCAGGAGGGCCGGCATTCCGGTGCCATCAAAAGCCAACGACCGGAACCTGGAAGTTATGATAGAACTGATTCAGCAGCTTAAGCCCTCACGACTCATTTGCCTTGGCGATCTGTTTCACAGCCATTATAACCAGGAATGGGAAGTGTTTGGTGAAGTAATCCGCCACTTCAATCATATTTCATTCGAGCTGGTGATGGGTAATCACGACATCATGAGCGACCTGCAGTATCAACGCAAGGGTATTGTAGTACACGATCAGCTGCAGATTGATAACATCATACTTACACATCATCCGCTGGAAGAGATTGAAGCCACCCAGTATAATATGGCAGGCCACATCCATCCGGGTGTGCACCTTCGTGGCAAAGGTCGTCAGGCCATAACATTGCCTTGCTTTTACTTCGGAAAAAATCAGGCCGTGCTGCCGGCCTTCGGGATGTTTACAGGCCTGGCCCGCATTCAACCGAAAAAAGAAGATAAAGTGTTTGCCATCGTGGAGGATAAAGTAATTGATGTTAGTATTTTGTGAGGCGATCGCCTTCATTTCAATAATCTATATCACCGGCGATGCCTGGTAATTTACATATGAAAAGAATTATAGTCCTCTTCCTTTTACTGGTATGCATACACGCTACTCAGGCGCAGGATACCACCCGGCTATCATTGCTGTTTGTTGGAGATATTATGGGCCATGACTCGCAGATCGCCGCTGCGTATGATGCCACCACGAAGAAGTTTGATTATTCGCGTTGCTTCCAGTATGTAAAGCCTTATATCGAAAATGTTGACCTGGCCATTGGCAATCTTGAAGTGACACTGGCCGGACCACCACACAAAGGTTACCCGCAGTTCAGCTCTCCCGATGCGCTGGCGCAGACGTTGAAAGCCGTTGGTTTTGATGCACTGGTAACGGCTAACAATCACTGTGTAGACCGTGGTAAAAAGGGATTGGAACGCACCATAATGATGCTCGATAGTTTACACATTCCTCACACCGGTACATTTACGGATACAGTAAGCCGCATGAACGATCATCCGTTGTTGTTAGAGAAGAATGGTTTCCGTCTTGCTCTCCTGAATTATACGTATGGCACGAATGGTTTGCCGGTATATAAACCCAATATTGTGAATCGCCTCGATACAGCGGTTATGCGCAAAGACCTGCGAAGGGCACGCGAGCTGAAGCCCGATGTTATCGTTGTATTTACCCATTGGGGAACGGAGTATCAAAGCCTCCCATCGAAAGAGCAAAAAATGTTGACGGAGTTTTGTTTCAAACATGGCGCCCAACTGGTGATCGGCGCACATCCACACGTAATTCAGCCAATGGAGTGGAGGAAAGAACAAAATCAGTTTGTAGCCTATTCGCTTGGTAATTTTGTATCCGGCCAACGCAAACGCTATACGGACGGTGGCGCCATGGCGTATCTTGAATTACAGAAGATTGCTTATACACCGGATAGCACCATCACCTCCATCGACAGTGCTGCGTATTATCTGCAATGGATACAACGCACCAGCGGCGTAAAGAAGGAATACTATATTTTGCCGGTGCCGGAAGTGGAGCATGATTCAGTCGCGATAAAGGAAGCAACGTCAAAGGCGGCGTTCAAAGTATTTACGGATGACTCACGCCTGCTGTATAAAAAGTATAATAAAGATGTTGCTGAAGGCAACACGGTTCCATTGCCTGCGATGGAACGCAATACATCGGGTATATTGCGAAGAGAAGAACAATAGTCAGGCTGTAGTCCTCGGCAGGTGTTCCACCTGGGACTACATCGACTACGCGGTTTAGCGCCTTCTCCTTTTCATCTTCATTTTCTTCGGAGCGGAAGGTCCGCCACCGGAATTAAAGATGAGGCCGATAGAAAACTCAAGACCTGTAAAATCAATTTTAGCCTGAGCATAATCAACCTCTTTGGTTTCAAGTGTTGTGTTGCCGCCGGTATAAGAACCTTTCAACGGAAACTTCGATGCACCCATCAGATAATTCGTTTCGATGGATACACCTACCTGGCTTGTTACATATACTGTGAGCTCTGCACCGGCATGGTAGCCCCAGCCGGGCTTGTTACTAAACGTGAGATCGCTGTTGGCAACCTGCCAGTTCTCATACGTACGTATGGCGCGATCGAAGTTGCCATAGTTCAGCTTCTGGTCAAATCCGTGAAAACCGAATACACCGCCTTTAACATCGAACTCAACATTCTGTCCCTGCAGCTGAATAACCAGCTCAACGGGAACGAAGAGCGTAAAGTTAGGACCGATGAGCGGAGATTTACTTTCAAAGGGAAGGTCTTTCATATTCAACCCCGACATACGGTATAGCGATGCACCGGTCTCCAGGGCAAGAAAGCGATTAATGTTAAAGCCTAATCCTCGAATGGAAAAAGGACTGATGGGTGTAGAGAAGTATCCGTTCTTCGGAAGGAAATAGGAGAATGACAGGCCGAACTCCTGTGCGTGTGCAGCCGTGGTGCACATAATAACAATTATCAGTATGGATAATTTCTTCATGGCTGTTGTGGGGGGTAATGAAATATACTATATCTATCGCTTGTTGTAGTCGCTGAACAATATCTGCTGATAGGCTTTGCTTAGTTCGATATCATGTTCATCAACGTTCTCTTTTTTCAGGAACTGCTTGCCCGGGTTATCATAAACGATGAACTTATCGGGCATCACAAAACCATATCCGTCTGTAAAGAAGAACGGTGCAAAGGGCACAACCTTGTTGCCGAGAATATCTTTACTGAACAAAAATTCCGGCGATGACTTATCGAGCTGTGCCAGCAACGTGTTGGCAATATCCGTTTGCCCTGCTATGGTATGGATAACGCTATCTTTTTTGATAGGCCCGCCCACCATCAATAGCGGAATACGGAATCGCTCGCGCGTATATAGCGATTTATTGCCAGGATGCCGGTGACCGTGATCAGCAGTCATGATAACAATCGTATTATTCCACCACGGCTGTTTTTTGCACGACCGTATAAAGTCACCAATGCTTTTGTCGGTATAGTGGCAGGCATTCAGGAAAAGCGATTCCTCATCTTGCCCCTGGATATAGGGGTCCATCGGCACATCAAAAGGTTCGTGACTGCTCAATGTTAAAATTACTTTGAAGAAAGGAGTGCGTGTGGTGTCGAGTTCTGCCAGCGCTTTGTTGAACATATAGTGATCGTGCACGCCCCACTTGGAAGTATTCAGATTACCGGGGAAATCGTCCATGTCGGTGATGTGATCAAACCCACCGTTGGTGAGGTATGACCGGAAATTGGCAAAGTCAACATCACCACCGTATATAAATGAACTCTTGTATCCCAGTGCATGCATGTGCTTGTTCAGGTGGGGCAGCCGTTGTGTTTTGGCCGGATAGCGGATGATTGAAGTTTGTGGCTGAGCCGGGTAACCGCTTAGCACGCTGATCATACCTTTGTCGGTGCGATCGCCACTTGCATAAAAGTTATCGAATAATATACCTTCCTTACAAAGCCCGGTGAAGTTAGGACACAGGTCTTTTATACCGCCCAGCGGTTCAATCACATCCGCTGTAAAACTTTCAATAATGATAACGATAATGTTGGGTTTTGCAGCACTCCACAATCTGGCAGTAGAATCGCTTGCGGGATATAGCGAAGCGAAAAGTGGTTCTGCTTTTTGTTTGTCGAAAAAATTCTCCGGGTAACTGCTCTGTGCACTTTTGCGGATACTATATAAAAAATTCCAGAGCACGTTAATGGCCGCATGGTTGGCATATACTTTCGTTTTGTGAAAGTATACAAAACCCGTGTTCATCGGTGCTACGCTAAAGCTGCCCCGTATAGGAAGGAACATCAATCCTGCCGCGGCCAGCAGTACAAAGGCTGATTTCTTTTGCTGTGCCGGTGGCAATACCTTTGTATACCGGCCAATCGTATATATATAGATCCACCCGCACGCAGCAGAAAGGATAATCCAGATGGCGATTCCCTTTATCCATACCCACGTACTTACACTTCCTACAGCACCCGAGCCCATGTAGAAGAACGGTGTGTTGTTGATACGAAAGCCCCAGTGCCGGTATAGTTCCATATCGATCACTACCACCAGCGAGCTCAGTATTGTTACTGCCAGATTGGTATACGTAAGAGCCGGATGTATCCAGCGCCCTGGTATAACGGCAGAGATGGTGAGCAGCAACCCCGAGAACGCCAGCAGGTAGCCCGCCATACTTCCATCCATGCGCAAGCCGTGCAGCATGGTTTGAAAGATCTCGTAAGCAGAAAGTTGGGCAGTCAGGTCATAGTTATACGTCAGAAAGATTCCGCGTATCACAATCATATATCCCAGCCAGTAAAATATCAGTAGCAGAAAAATCCAAAGCCTTGCACGCATATCCAGCATATAATCCGTAAAGATAATAGCTGCATACTTCTTCAATAATTTATCCTTAACATTAACACCACGAAACCAAACTCAACTGTCGTGAGAAAATATGCAACCTTCGCGCTGGTCCTTATGCTGCTGGCGCAATGCACCACCCGGCAAACGCCTGCTGATCTGCTAATTAAAGGCGGAACGATTTATACGATGGATGCCGCGCATCCGCAGGCAGAGGCGGTAGCCGTAACGGGCGATAAAATTGTTTTCGCCGGTTCGGCACAAGATGCAGCCCGCTATGCAGGTGCCGACACAAAAGTGATAGACCTGCAAGGCAAGACAATGATGCCCGGCTTTATAGAAGGTCATGCACACCTGATGGGTATTGGCTACAATGAACTGAATCTTGACCTGATGAACATCAAAAGCTTTGAGGAGATGATTGAGAAAGTAAAGGAGGCGGCCAGTAAAGCAAAGCCCGGGCAATGGATTGTAGGCCGCGGATGGCATCAGGACAAATGGACTGTGAAACCTGATAAAGTGGTGAAGGGTTTTCCGGTGCACACCAAGTTGAGCGAAGTATCTCCCAATAACCCGGTGTTTCTCTGGCATGCCAGTGGCCATGCTGCATTTGCCAACGCGAAGGCCATGGAAATTGCCGGTGTGTCGCTGGTAACAAAAGAAAATATACAGGGTAAAAATACAGAAGGCGGAGAGATCATCCGCGATGAAATGGGCAACCCCACCGGTTTGTTCAATGAACAAGCCATGACGCTCGTGTCAAGTCATATACCACAAGCCACGGTCGAAACAGATGCACAGGCGCTTGATCTTGCTATTAAAGCATGCCTGCGAAATGGTATCACCAGTTTTCATGATGCCGGTGTGAGTCGCGAAAACATTGATCTATACCATCAGTTCAAAAATGAAGGTAAGCTCAGCGTGCGCATGTATGTAATGCTTACAGGCTGGGATCGCGATCTTATTTATGAGTGGCTACGGAAAGGACCGGAGATAGATTCTGCGCATATACTTACCATTCGTTCCATCAAATTAAATTGTGATGGTGCGCTCGGGTCGCGTGGTGCGTGGCTATTGGAGCCCTATACCGATCGGCCCGGATTTTCAGGCATGGCGACACTATCCATGGATACGGTGTTGAAGACTTCACGTGAAGCGTTGAAGCATGGCTTCCAGGTATGTTCGCATGCGATTGGCGATCGCGCCAATCGCGAGATACTTGATCGGTATGAAACTGCATTCAGGGAAAATCCTTCCGTAAAAGATCATCGCTTTCGTATTGAGCATGCGCAGCACATTGATCCGAAAGATCAGCCACGTTTTGCAACGCTCGGTGTTATTCCTGCCATGCAGGCTATACACATGTCGTCTGACAGACCGTGGGCCATTGAAAGACTGGGAGAGAAGCGCATCAGGGAAGGCGCCTATAAATGGCAGACGTTATTGAAGTCGGGGGCCAGGATCGTGAATGGCACCGATGCCCCTGTAGAGCCTGTTAATCCTATACCTTGCTTCTATGCAGCCGTTACTCGCAAGACACTGAAGGGCGAACCCGAAGGTGGCTATGAACCCGAAGAAAAGATGACACGCGAACAGGCTTTGCGTTCCTATACATTAGATGCTGCCTATGGCGCGTTCGAAGAAAATATCAAAGGCTCTATTGAACCGGGCAAGCTCGCAGACTTCACCGTTTTCACGCAAGACCTGATGACAATACCAGAATCAGCTATACTCAAAACCGAAGTAGCCATGACAATTATAGGAGGGAAAGTAGTTTTTAGCCGTTAGTGGTTATCCGTTAAAAGTTAATCGTTATTAGTTATCAGTTATTTAGAAGAGGTATATCAATGATTGTATTTTAATGGTTTGTGATTTCTCTGAGAGCCCAATCACACACACCGCCATTAATTTGTAACGGATAACTATTAACGTGTAACGGTTAACAGATATAACCATTACAAATCACCGATTGCTTCCCGCGTTGTGGCAAGGCGCAGGTCGCAACCAGTGAAATGTGTTGGTTAAGATTAAAACTACTGCAACTATAGATCAATTATGAAATACCGTGTTGTATTGCATAAGCGATTTATCTTTTTGATGGAGATCATCCGGCTCAATATCTACCGCATAGATCGCTTGCGCGGGCGGCAGTTCCGGCTTCTTATAGTTTAGCAACGACTCAAACAATATAAAAGGATCGCAGTCGAAATTTACCGTTCGCGGTTGTCCGTCCATACGTGTGTAGCCGGATGCCAGCTCAAATTCCAGTAATGTTTGCAGGTGTGGTATATCCAGCGATAGCGCTGATATATACCGGGCAAACCGTTCACCACTGGCAAAAATGAAAAGCTCCGAAGGATTCGTGGCACAATAATGTCGCAGCATGGCGTTGAACTTTTCATGGCCCAGGGTAAGGCGGATAAGACGGCTGCTCATTTTCAATGCGCTTACAATAGCTGAAGCGCGAAATTCAAATATAAGGTCTTTGATAATTTCTGTTCCCTTGTCTTGTTGAAGAAATGTTGTCAGTACATGTTCTTCTGAGTGATTGTTAACAACGCTGCCCAGTATATATTCCCATTCGGCTGATGTAGTTGTATTGTCGGCAGAAGTAGTCAGCGGAATGGCGCGCGCGGGTTGTTGCGCTGTGCCACGCTCATCCCACAAGCGGTGCATAGCAATAAACTGGTTTTCAATATCCGATAGAGCAATCGAACGATTATAATATTCCGGGAGCATTTCAAAAATAATACTTCGCAAAGCCGGCAGTTTTCGGATAATATCCCGCGACAGTTCCAGTAATTCGGCTGAGCTAACGGCCGAGTGTGCATCGAGGTAATAATCTTTATAGTACATGCCACCTGCCAGGTGAATTTCAGCAACGCGTTCCAGCGGAAGCTGATTGATAAAGTCTTTCACTTTTTGACGTCCGTTCTTTTCATTGGCCAGCAGGTTGTGCAAGTCGAGTAAAATATAGGAGTCGCTTTCTTCTGCAATGCGCGCTATAAATTCACCATCGGGAATTTCGCCCGGCTGCGGTTGCAGATAGTTTGTGCCAGTCTCGAACGCGAAAGGTATATCAAAATGTTTTTTGTAGTGAGCGATGTTGTATACAGCCGTAGCTATACCGTGCTCATTCTGCAACGGTGGAAGCAGAAAGTTAGCCTGATGTATACTGCCGGAGCGATCGGTATATTTGTTGAAGCTCAGGTGTTCGCTTATATATCTGGGCTTCAGCAACGCTGCATGTTCCTGCAGCGTTTTAAAATGCGTAGCCTGCGGAAGTATAGTGCCCCCGATGGGGAAACCCACACCGTGAAATATCTTTGGCTGCGGGCATGCTTGCAGAAATGTTGTTATCTGCGGATCGATGGTAAAGGAATCACTCTCCAGGGATTCCTTGAACCATGATGTTTGAGGCTCAACCTCAATCACGTCAATGTACCTGGAAAGTGATTCTACTACAGGTTCAAGACCTGCAAAGTAAATCAGTCCGACACCGGTGTCAGTATACCTGTTCATTGATTCTGATACCGTTGAAGATAGGGTTTACTTCGAGTTGTTCGTTTACTACGAAACGATCTTCAATTTCGTATTGTATCCAACGGCCGGAGTGACATCCGCCACAACCTAACTGTCCGAGGATTTTTTGGGTAACCTTCGTCAGCGAGTCGAAGTCATAGGCTACAGAAGCCGGAACACTTACCCGCACAACCGGATGGGCTATAGCAGGTTGAATACTTTTAAATCTTTTCATACAAAACGGTTTTTGAGAAAATTACCTACTCTATACCCTTTTCGGCATCCGGGGCTTACTCTGTTAAAGGATTTTCAGCATATTCCTATAGTATATTTTGCTATCGGCAAAAGAGTATTACCGGATAGTCTTTGGCAACGTCATTATACTCGCCATCGGTAAGCTTGCGCCTTGTTGTCAGTGCCAGCCTGTAAGCACAGGATGGCCAGGTGTTGAAGGCCGGGTTAACGGTGCCCGGATTGGCAAAGTCTATCGTATCGGCTTTGCCTCTTGGAAGTATAAGCGTTGGGCCCGATGCATTGGTAATGGTAATACCAGACGGTATAGCTGCTGATGAAACGCCAAGGCCCCACGCTGCCATCAACTCATGATCTGCTGTATAGTGTACATGAGCATTTGTTGTAATCGGGTTACATCCACTACCGCCACCCGTTGTCAGTTCTTCAAGCGTTAACATACTGTGCTCATTCCAGTTGTTGATATGGATAAGCGCTTGTATAGATTGCTCTCTGAAATTGGATGAGGCAGGATTAGAAGGATCATCGGTTGTCTGAAATGCAAAAGATACCTTCTTCCCGTTTTTAGGCACAGCAGGTATATTTCCGGCTGTATCGGCAGCAACTTTTGGATCTCCGCCAGGAACGATCGTGTTGGAGTCAATCCACAGAAGTGGTCCATAGAATCCATTGTCCAGACCAACCTGGTCTACACGAACCCATCCATTGGCATCGAGTCTAAGTACGTGATCCGGGATAGGGTTGGGAGCATTGTCAGCAGGAATACTGTCTGCCGCAGATGCCGGTTGATTTTTGTCAATCACTATATCCTGAAAAGCAGTAATGCCTCCCCATGTAATTTGACGAACACCAACTTTTATTCGCAGGTATATATTCGCTTCGGTTACAGGAGCCCAAGGCGAACCATCCACCGAGTATACAAAGCGATAATACAACGGCATGGAAGGTGCCGTCGGAACTTTTTTGGTGGCGTAACCCACCAGTTTGATAGCACTAAAAAAACCATAACCTGTATCTCCGGCAAAAGAACGGTCATGGGTAGTCAGACCGGAACCATCAATATCCGAAGTAATATTATAGTTGCCAACATGTGTAAACCACGGAACATCAACAGGCACCGATTTTACACACAGTTTTACACAGAAACAATTGTGGGCATTGGTTCTGTCTGCGCGATGACCGGTTTGACGATCTTCTTTCAGAAGCACAAGCCCTGACGGTGTCTCTACTCTAAAGTATATATCCGGGCCTGCCGGCCATTCAACATTGAGCCATGAAAATATAGTCTTCGAGAAATCAGCCGAAGTATAGGTAATTTTAAAATGCCCGTTGACATCGGTGTATGCCGATCCCAGTGGATCATCTTGGAGCAGGTCAACATCAAATGCGAAGACGCGCACACCTTCCACGGCTTTACCGGTTTCACAATCAACAACACGGCCGCAGATTACCCATAGGTCGAGTATGCGTAATATGAGGCACCACCACTTGGCAGCAACGCAATATTCCCAGCCGAAATAATTTACCGCCTGGTTGTCGGTTCCTTTTTCGCGCCACTGTGGTTGCAGAGTAGTAATGTGAAACTGGAACTCTTCAAATTTTCTGGGTGGAACCGGCTTGTGATAATTGTTTCCACAAACGAAGTCTATTTCAAATGCTTCCCCACTATATTTTTCTTTTTCTCCCAACTCGAAAGTAAATGCGCCGCTGGCATCCGTTGTAGTTTCTGCGATGAGTAATTTCTGCTTTGCTTTTAACTCATCGGCATGTACCTGGTGAAAGGTCTGGTTGGCATCCGCTACAGCCAGTATGGTTACACTCTCACTTCTGGATGGTCGGTAGAGACGTACTTTCACGCGATCGAGCGGCTCTGAACAATCATTGCAAAAGAAGCCGCAAAGTTTTCCTTTAAAAACGTAACTCATGATTAAGGTCTTTTAGTATAAATTTTAGCAAACGGTTTTGCCGATCTCTTCCGGAAGATGCTGGCGTTTTCGTGTAACAATATTCGGAGTAAACCGGGCGGTGAACAATGTGCTGCTAACTGAAAAGCCCTTTGTAAATAGCGATTTATAACACCGTTATTTAACGGAAGGAGTGTGTGCATTACACTATAAATACACTTGGGATAAAGTTAAATATGGCGATCGCATAAGATTTAGCCACATATAAGGGTGATTTTAACCGATGTGGCGAGACAGCCCCTTTCAATACTTTCTTTTCCTGTCTATTTTTAATTGTACCTATTTCCCACTAAACAAACTATAGCATTATGAAATCACGCGTTGTTTCTGCCAGTCTGATCATGATGGGCACACTCTTGTTCCTTCTTGCTTGCAAACCCGATCCCGCTGTGGTGGTAAACTGTTACAACTGTAAACAGGATAAATTTTATGGTCTTACTGTGGAAGAGTTTATGAAAGGTGTTGCACGCTATGGCGATACACATGCGGCACTGGTAAATGCGGCTCCATTTATGACTGTCGATAGTCTGAAGGCATCGAGAAGCTGTTGGTATTCTATCGATACACTCAAAAAATTTATATGTCTTATAGAAGAGTATTCCAGACAGGTAGACGTTAAGCCCGAAGAGCTGGGCATACGGTTCTATTACGCAGTATATCCTGCCAATGGGCCGATGCACAACGGGCAGAACTATAAGAGCCTGCATACGCTTTTTATGGTGCCCACCGTGCAACAGAAAGGTGATGCCGTTCCGGTTGATTTTGATCCGCGTTACTCTGCCAAATACTTCTCAGAAAGTGGTGCCGTAAAGAGCGATGTTGCCGACAGCAATGATGTGAAAAAAGAGAAGTACGATCAGAAACAGGATCAGGGAAAAGTCGATCAAAAGGAAACGGATGGCAAACTCACCTATATACCATTACTGAAAATGCCGAAAACTGAAAAGCCGTTGGTGCTGGATTTAACGTCTGCCAATGCCGCGGCTACTTCCGGCATGGTGAAGAACCAGGGATTGTTATGTCCGCCAACCTGTAGTGATGCCACCGCTGCTGTGCTCAGTGCCAGTAGAAGTTATTAACATTGTGTAAAGTAAAAGCAGATGTTGTATGAATCGATATATACCGTACTTCGAGTTCGCTGCATTTTTAAGTTCGTTACTGGCTTTTCCCGTTATAAAAAACAGTAAATACCTCCGGTTGTTCCCGGTGTTACTGTTAATGATCGTGCTGGTAGAAGTATACCAGCTGTTCTTTGCAGCGAAAGGAAGCGTGAACGCCTCGATGTACAATATTATGATTCCCCTGCAATACCTGCTTTACCTCATCATTTTTTACCTGGCAGTGAATCAGCCCGGGTATAAGCGCTTTCTGCTGGCATCGGCAGTAGTGCTGGTTGCGTTCAGTGCTGTAACACAGGTGCTCTTCCTGGAAGAGAATCATTTTAATGTATTGGCCTATTGCCTCGGTTCCATCCTGGTAATTATAGGTTCTATTATGAAGCTATACGAGATGTTGCAAAACCCAACCGACTTCAATTTTCTTAGAAAGCCATTCTTCTACATGCTGTTTGCATTCCTGTTGTTTACAACGGGCACGCTTCCGTATTTTGCTATGAGCAACTGGCTTTACATTGTTACAACATACAAAAATATACTGCAGATGCTGGTCAATGTAATGAGCATTATGAACTATGTTTTATATACTACTTATACAGTTATGTTTTTATGGATGATACAAAGGAAGGATTACTCCTGATCGGCACATCGATGATCGTGCTGATCGTATTCCTGCTGGCTGTATTGGCAGTGATGTTCATATACCGGAAGCGCAAGCTGGAGCACCAGGAGGAAATCGAAGACATGCACGAACGCTTTTCGCGTGAGCTGATGCAGGCACAGATTGAAGTACAACAACAGACGATGCAAAACATCGGCCGCGAGATACACGATAATGTAGGGCAGAAGCTGACCCTGGCAGCACTCTATGCACAACAGGTAACCAGTGATAACCTGGAGTCGCTCAAGCGGATCACAACAATCGCTGATATTATAAATGAATCGCTATCCGATCTGCGTAGTCTTTCGCGCAACCTTACCGACAATAATTACCTGCACATTGATCTGTACCAACTGATCAGTGCAGAATTTATGAAAGTACAGGCAGCCGGTTTTGCACAAGCCGAAATTCATACCACGCACATGAAAATACAGGCGTCTGCTGCGGTGAAAAGTTTTGTGTTGCGTATTTTACAGGAGTTTTTGCAGAACAGTGTAAAACATTCCGGCTGTACAAAACTGAATCTCGACTTTCAGTTCGAAGGGAACGGACTTGCGATACAAGCGGCTGATAACGGGAAGGGATTTATACAGGGCGATGGAGCCATTAATGCCAAAGGTATAGGTCTTGGTAATATGAAACGAAGAGCAGACATTATCGGTGCAGAATTTACATTGGAGAGCACACCGGGAAGCGGAACGCGCATGAAACTATATATACCAGCCCATAAACTAAACGCCTGATTTATGCAGCACTCTGTAGTTGTTGTAGACGATCATATACTGATAGCCGAAGCCCTTAGCGGCATCATCGAAAAGTTCAGGCGATACAAAGTATTGTACGAGGCGGAGAATGGTAAAGCCCTCATGGAAAGATTTCAACAGCCGGGAAATATACCCGACATCGTATTGGTTGATATAAATATGCCCGTGATGAATGGCTTCGATACAGCACAATGGCTCACGCAGCACCACCCCGGTATACGCATCCTAGCATTGTCGATGCAGGATGAAGAAGAAACGTTGCTCAAGATGATCCGTTGTGGTGCCAAAGGATACCTGCTCAAAAATGTGCACCCGATGGAACTGGAGAAAGCACTCGATGCCCTGGTAGATAAAGGATATTATTACCCCGACTGGATAGCACATAAAGTTCTTATGAGTTTATCGAATGAAAAAGAAACTGCCCCTGCAGTAAAGATTGCATTGAACGACCGCGAGATGGATTTTCTTCGCTATGCCGCCACGGAGCTCACCTATAAAGAGATTGCAGAAAAAATGTTTTGCAGCCCACGCACTGTAGAAAGCTACCGCGACAACCTCTTCGAAAAATTCGGACTCAAAACGCGCGTAGGATTAGTAATGTACGCGCTGCGAAACGGATTGATTCAATTATAGAAATAAAAGCCCCCACAGAACTCACAGACTTACACAGAATATATTTGCATTGATCTGTGTTTATCGGTGAGTTCTGTGGGAAATAAATTTAAACAAAAGCAGGTATCCCCGTAATAGTATTGCCAAGGATCAGCAGATGTATATCATGTGTACCCTCGTACGTAACAACCGATTCGAGGTTCATCATGTGGCGCATAATCGGATATTCTCCGGTTATACCCATGCCGCCATGGATCTGTCTCGCCTCACGCGCAATCTCCAATGCCACCTGCACACTGTTTCGTTTCGCCATAGAGATTTGTGGTGTAGTAGCTTTACCTTCATTCATCAATACACCTAATCGCCAGTTAAGCAATTGTGCTTTTGTGATTTCCGTTAGCATCTCTGCCAGTTTCTTTTGTACCAGTTGGAAAGAAGCGATCGGCTTGCCGAACTGAACGCGTTCCAATGCATATCGTCTGGCAGAATCATAGCAGTCCATGGCTGCACCTATAGCGCCCCACGCTATACCATAACGGGCAGAGTCGAGGCACATGAGTGGAGCACCCAAACCATTTTTATTCGGAAGTAAATTTTCTTTCGGCACCTTAACATTGTCGAACACCAGCTCACCCGTTGTGCTTGCCCGCAACGACCATTTGCCATGTGTTTCCGGTGTAGTAAATCCGGGCATGCCGCGTTCAACGATCAGTCCGTGAATCCGGCCTTGCTCATTCTTGGCCCATACCACCGCAACGTCTGCCCTGGGCGAATTGGATATCCACATCTTGGCGCCATTCAACAGGTAATGATCACCCATGTCTTTAAAATTGGTGACCATACCCCCCGGGTTCGAACCATGGTCGGGCTCCGTTAATCCGAAGCACCCCAGCCATTCACCGGAAGCGAGTTTGGGCAAGTATTTTTTGCGTTGAGCCTCATTGCCGAATTTATAGATCGGGTACATGACAAGCGAACCCTGCACCGATGCCGTAGAGCGCATGCCCGAGTCACCGCGTTCAATTTCCTGCATGATCAGTCCGTAGGCTATATAATCGAGGCCACCACCGCCATATTCAGCAGGAATTGTAGGGCCAAAGGCTCCAATTTCACCGAACTTCTTTACAATCTCGTATGGAAAATGCGCACGCTGCGCCCAATCTTCTATATAGGGCGATATCTCCCGTTTTACAAAGTCGCGGATCGAATTGCGGATAAGCTTGTGTTCTTCCGTCAGCAGATCGTCAAGCATATAAAAATCCGGATGATCGAAAGCATCCTGCTTCATCGATTTTTTTGTCTGGGTTCCGGTCGCTGTTTGTGTTGACATACAGATTAGGATTAATGAGTTAACTTTGATGCCAATTTACACAAGTATTTTACATTCTGAGGTTTTTACAATGGAAGGTAATAAGGTTGATGCTGAACTTGTAAGTCAGCTTAAAAAGTTGCAGGCCAAATATGATGCCATGGGGCAGGACCTCTCTTCCTACCTGGATGGTTTGCTATATTCAGACTATCTCACGTATTGGGATTACATTCATCTCGATACATTGCTAAGTCTGCAAAGTCCGAAGACACAATTTCCGGATGAGAAAGTATTTATCATGTATCACCAGATTACTGAATTATATTTCCGGTTAATCCTGCATGAGTTGGAACAAGTCACGGCTCGCGAAAATCCGGATGAAGATTTTTTCATCGATCGCCTCGATCGTATCGTGCGCTATTTTCGTCATCTCGAAAATTCGTTCGATATCATGGTGAAAGGCATGGAGCGCGAGCAGTTTCTGAAGTTCAGAATGGCGCTGCTTCCTGCCAGCGGTTTTCAGTCGGCACAATACAGGCTTATCGAAATATACTCTACCGATATGATAAACCTGGTGAATGCAACCGAGCGCAACCAGATCAACAACCATGAGATTAGTACATTACTTGAAAAACTATATTGGCGCAGTGGTGCAACCGAACTGGCTACCGGTAAAAAGACGCTGACGTTGCAACAGTTCGAACAAAAGTATATGCGCGATTTCCATGACACCGGTGTGCGTATGAAAGACCGGAATCTGCGCCAGCTATATACTAAATATTTTGCTGCATCGCCTCGAAAAGATGAAATTGCATCACGGCTTCGGGCACTCGATACACTGTCGAATGTACTTTGGCCGCTGGCACATTTGAAATCGGCCGGACATTATTTGCATAAAGACCCTGAAGACATTAAGGCTACCGGAGGTACCAACTGGCAGAAATATTTGCCGCCCCGTTTCCGCAAGATCATATTCTTTCCCGAACTGTGGAGCGGAAAAGAAAAAGAAGAATGGGGCAAAGCTGCATTTGTAGCCGAAACTGATTATTAAAATTATTCGTTGGAGTCACAGAACTGTATCTACCCATTTTATGACACTTGAACAACTTATCGGCAATACACGACTGGTGGAATTGCAACATATACCTGTAAACAAACGCGTTACCATCTATGGAAAGCTGGAAGGTGATAACCCGGGAGGCAGTGTAAAAGATCGTGCAGCGTACGGTATGATTAAAGGTGCGCTCGACCGCGGAGATATAAAACGTGGCGATAAACTGGTAGAAGCCACCAGCGGAAATACCGGTATAGCACTCGCCATGATCGCACAGTTGATGGGACTTAACATGACGCTCATCATGCCTGATAACTCTACCCGCGAACGCGTATTGGCTATGGAAGCCTATGGCGCCAAAGTAATTCTGACGCCGGCAGCACGCACTATCGAATACTCGCGGCAGTTAGCGGAAGAGATGGCGGTAAAAGAAGGATACTATATATTAAATCAGTTTGCCAATGCCGATAACTACGGCATGCACTATAAAACTACCGGCCCCGAGATATGGCGTGATACACACGGTAAAGTAACACATTTCGTATCGGCCATGGGAACCACCGGCACCATTATGGGCGTATCGCGTTACCTGAAAGAACAGAACCCGGCCATAAAAATTGTAGGAACGCAGCCTACCGATGGCGCATGTATACCGGGCATCCGCCGATGGTCGCCAGAATTTTTGCCGAAGATATTTGAGCCACAGCGTGTCGATCGCGTGATCGATGTAAGCGAAGCGGATGCGCGCACGTATACCAGACGCCTCGCGCGCGAAGAAGGTATATTAGCCGGCATGAGCAGTGGCGGAGCACTCAGTGCCGCCATGAAAATCGCCAGTGAAATTGAAGAAGGTATAATTGTATTTATCATTTGCGATCGCGGTGACCGCTATCTAAGCTCCGATTTGTTTTCTTAATGTGCAATCAGGTATTCCTCTGATTGCACCGGAATACAAACAACTCAGTGTTAACAAATGCATGCGGTGCTTTTGAAAGTATACGTTGGTGTAATTGTTATTTGCATCTTTATACCAGACTCATATCTTGCTATAAAAAAGCTATGCACGCATTTCGCTATGTCGTTCTTTCGATACTTCTTTCTTCGTCTATACGCGTTCAGGCACAAGACCCGCTTCGCTTTGATCAGGAAGTGAAGAAATTGATTGCAGGCGATACCGCTATTACCAGAAAAAAGCTTATTCTCTTTACAGGCAGTTCCAGTATTCGTTTTTGGGGCGATATCAAAAAATATTATCCGCAGTATAATGTTGTGAACCGGGGCTTTGGCGGATCGCAGATGTCTGACCTTGTATACTATACCGATAAACTTATTCTTCCCTATAATCCAGAGCGCATCTTTATCTATGAAGGCGACAACGATCTGGCAGCCGGGAAGAAGCCAGAAGAAATACTTGCCGGTGCTGACAGTATCCTGAAATCCATACGCACACACCTGTCGAAGAAAGTGCCGGTGTTTTTTATTTCCCCCAAACCAAGCCTTGCCCGCTGGAAGCTGAAAGATCAATACATCCTCTATAATAAAATACTAAAAGACTGGATTGGATATCAGAAGAATGTTACCTATATCGATATGTGGACACCGTTGCTAAATGAAGAAGGCTATCCAAAGAAAGGTATATTCATCGATGATGGACTTCATCTGAACTCACAGGGCTACCTGATCTGGGCGCGGGTAATAGAACCGTATCTGCGATAGCTGTGTAATAAAATCCACGTTATACCACGGTCTCCTTTTGATTGCCGGCAGGAATAGTTCTTTATCCTGTATTGCAGAACTAAATTTTCTGCATCATGGATATCGAGAATGTAGCAAAGACACAATTAGATACTCGCCTGGCAAAGGCGAAGCCTATTAAGCTGGGATGGTCATCCGATGAGACAGATCGTATCGCAAGTGCATTGAACGAGCTGCTTGCTAACTTCCAGGTACACTATCAGAAGCTGAGAAATTATCATTGGAATGTAAAAGGCCAGGATTTCTTTGACCTGCATGAGCAATTTGAATTACTATATACAGAAGTAGCTCTGCATATAGACGAGATTGCAGAGCGCATTCGTGTATTCAGCCATACGCCGCTGAGTACGATGCACGATTATCTCGAACATTCTGCCATTAAGGAGACAGGCTCCGATCTGCAGGCAGAAGTAATGGTGCGCGAAGTATTAAGCGACTTCCGTATCTTACTTGGCTACCTGGTGAATGTGTTGAGCATTGCGTCAGAACAGGAGGATGCCGGTACGGAACAGATGATCAAAGGATACATTAAAAAGATCGAGAAACATCACTGGATGCTCACAGCATTTCTGGCTAAATAGTTATACAACGAGATTGATTCGGTATCGCGGAATATTTTGATGAAAATTGCGTTGTGTTAAAAACATTCACAGCGAATGACGAATCGACTCATGACTTTTGCCAAAAATATAGGAAAGAAAATACTGTCGCGATTTAGAGCCCAATCCCCTGTTAAAAAGATACTGTTTACAGGTGCCTTTTTAGCAGGGTTTTTTCTTGTCTTTTTTGCCGCACTATTTATCCTGGTGTGGATGGGAGTTTTCGGCAGGTTACCGGACCGAGATGAACTGCGTGCTGTAGAAAATCCACTGGCTACGGAAGTATATAGTGCCGACAGCGTATTGTTGGGGAAGTATTTTATACAGGAGCGATCAAATATACAATACGCAGACATTCCACAGCATTTGACCGATGTTGTGCTTGCTACAGAAGACATTCGATTCTTCGAACATGGTGCGATCGACACACGCAGCCTGACGCGGGTGTTTTTCAAGAGTATACTGTTGCAGCGGGAATCTTCCGGAGGAGGAAGTACACTTACCCAGCAGCTCGCCAAGAACTTATATCCACGGAAAAATTATTGGCTCTTCTCAACACCCATCAATAAAATGCGCGAAATGATCGTTGCCTCACGCCTCGAAGATATATATGATAAACCCGCTATTCTCACGCTTTATTTAAATACAGTTTCTTTTGGCGATAATACGTTTGGTATAGAAGCAGCAGCGCAACGATTCTATTCAGTGCACGCGCGCGGCCTTTCAGTGGACCAGGCTGCAGTACTCATTGGCATGCTCAAATCAACGTATGCTTATAATCCCAGAATATTTCCTGAGCGCTCACGACAGCGAAGAAATACTGTACTCGATCAATTACAGAAATACAATAAGCTTTCACAAGCGGAAGCCGATGCGAAGAAGAAATTGCCTATTAAACTTCAGTATAATAAAATTACCCACCACACCGGTCTGGCTCCGTATTTTCGTGAATATATCCGTCAGGAGTTGAAGGAGTGGTGTCGGCAGCATACCAAGCCAAATGGTGATCCTTATAATCTATATACAGATGGATTGAAGATATATACCACCATCGACTCACGCCTGCAGCAATATGCTGAAGAGGCTGTGAATAAACAGATGGTGTCGCTGCAAAAAGTATTTCGCAATCATTGGGGAAAACGCGATCCGTGGCAGCGCACTCCGGAATTACTGAATGAGGCTATTCGGAAATCAGACCGGTATAAATCACTTTCTGCCGAAGGACTTTCGCACGATAAGATCATGCAGGTAATGAAGACACCGGTACTGATGAGTGTATTAATGGATAACGGCGAACAGGAAATAATGATGAGTCCGGTGGACTCTATTCGCCATTATTTGAAATTTTTACAGGCCGGTGTATTGGCCATGGACCCCAAGCAGGGCGCTATACGTGTGTGGGTAGGAGGGATCAACCATCATTACTTTCAATATGATCACGTGCGCGAATCAACCAAGCGGCAGATCGGTTCTACTTTTAAACCCATTGTATATGCAGCAGCATTGGAGAACGGTGTTGACCCTTGCGATTTCTTTTCCGCAGCAAAAGTAGAATATACCAATATGCAAGGCTGGACTCCCGAGAATACAGAAGATAACTACGATTTGAAATACTCGCTTACCGGCGGCCTGGCTTATTCGGTAAACACCGTGTCTGTTCGCGTATTGGAGCAAGCGGGTATTGATAACACGGTAGCATTGGCGCGGAGGATGGGTATTGATAGCGATCTGCCCGCTGTACCCGCTATAGCGTTGGGTGCTGCTAATATATCCATGATGGAAATGGTGCGTGCCTATGCCTGCTTTCTCAACAACGGTAAACGTGTAGAACCTTTTTACATTACGGCTATAGCTGATCGGCAAGGTCAAGTATTGGAGGCATTTGAACCTGAACAACAAACTGAGCAGGCACTGTCACCCGAGCATGCGCAGATGATGGTACACATGCTAAAGCGTACAATCGATGAAGGCACCGGTGCCGGCATGCGTACACGCTATGGTATAAACAATGAGATGGCAGGGAAGACCGGCACCACACAATCCAATGCGGATGGCTGGTTTATAGCAATGACTCCCAATCTGGTGGTTGGTGCCTGGGTAGGTGCCGATGATCCGCGCATCCGCTTTCGCTCCACGGCGCTGGGTCAGGGAGCAAGAACAGCATTGCCCATCGTAGCCACTTTTTTCCAAAAGGTAAATGCCGACAAGGAACTCGCTTCCATCAGCAGGGCACATTTCCCTGAATTATCCTCATCACAACAGCGAAAGATATCCTGTGATCTATACCGTTCAGACACCAATGTCTTTCAACGCATCTTCGGCAAAAAGGAAAAAGAAACCAAGCGAGCCTTCGGTGAGAAAGAAAAGAAGAAGAACGGATTTTTCAGAAGACTCTTCGGAAAGGGATGATGGGACGGGTTTAGTTGGTATGTTG
>NZ_DAIQRQ010000015.1:0-2990 GCF_036786105.1 Ohtaekwangia sp. | reverse complement strand
AAAGTTCAAAGTTTAAAGTTTAAGTCGCTGCGCGACTGGTTCTTATTATATATAAACTTTCCTGCGGAACCCAACGGTAAAATCCGATACGTATACACGTGCCAACATACACACGTAAACACATCCCCTAATCGCATCTCCACGCCTTCAACACGCCAACACCTCAACACTTAAACACAAAAAAATGTATTTCTTTAACAAAATATAAACAAATCCGTATATTAGTCTTACAAAATATATAGAAATGAGCAAAGAGTATCTTGGTGAATTTGAAGAACTGGTGTTGACGATGGTGGGTATACTGGGAGAAGAGGCATACGGCAATGCCATAGTTACAGAGATAAAAGACCGTGTTGGGAGGGATGTGAACCTGAGTGCTGTGCATGTTACGCTGTATCGCCTGGAAGATAAAGGGCTGGTAAAATCGCACATGGGTGGTGCTACCAACTCGCGCGGGGGGAGGCGAAAAAGGATATTTACCATTACCAACGCGGGCCTTGCCATGCTGCGCGCGATGAAAGAAGCGCGCATGGACCTCTGGAAATTAATACCACAGCTTAAAATTGCCGGAAGCTAATCATGAAAGAAGTAAATCATGGGCCGCCCCGGTGGGCACTTCGGTTCCTCGCGTGGTTTTGTCCACTGTGGTTATATGAAGGTATAGAAGGTGACCTGCTGGAACAGTTTGAAGAGGATGTGCGAATAGCAGGTATATATAAAGCCAGGCAGCGACTGTACTGGAATGTGCTTCGTTTGTTCAGGCCATCGATCATTTTACGAAACCGATTTTCATTTTCACTGCAAAGCATTATGATCCGAAACTACGTAACAGTCGCTTCCCGAAACATTGTAAAACGGAAGCTATACTCCTTTATTAATGCTACCGGCCTCAGCATCGGTATAGCATTTTGTATACTTATCTATCTGTTCATAGAAGATGAGCGGAGTTTCGATATGTTCCATGCAAACGGCAATGCTATATATCGCATGCACAGTATTATGTATGCAGGCAACCAGGGTAATGGCAAAGAACAATCTCCGTATCGCAAAATGTCGCAGATGTCATTGGCACTGGCGCCAACCATGAAAGCCGAGATACCGGAAGTACAATATGCCACGCACTTCTGCAAGAGTGATGCTATACTTCGTAGAGACGAAAAAGTTTTCAAGGAGCCCATTGTATATATCGATGCCGATTTCTTTCGGATGTTCTCGTTTCGTTTGCTGGAAGGAAACGTAGAAAAGATGTTTTCATCGAAAGATGAAATTGTGTTGACGCCTGCCATGGCTGAAAAATATTTTGGCGCATCTCCGGCACTCGGACAGGTGTTGATGATGGGCAACCGGTCACTGACGGTTACAGGTATAATTGAAGCACCGCCTGCTAATTCCAGTTTGCAGTTTCAGGCATTGCTGCCGATAGAAGGATGGGGTGCTTATCACCAATATAACCTGGATACCTGGATGAATATGGGCTTCGCCACCTTTGTGCAGCTATACCCGTCTGCATCGGCAGCTCATCTTCAGGCGAGCCTTGATAGGCTTACGCAGAAGTATATGAAAGCTGACCTCGACCAGTGGCGCGAGCGTGATAAAGTTCCGGAAGGAGAGATGCCCTACCGGATCGGTTTTGCCAAACTCACCGGTATACACAGCATGAAAGATGTTAGCTGGGATAACGTGAGTGATCCGCAATATGCCTGGATACTGGGCGGCATTGCTATACTAATCATGCTGATTGCTTGTATAAACTATATATCGCTGGCATTAACATCATCTGCGAAGCGTAGAATGGAAGTAGGTGTTCGCAAAGTGATGGGAGCCTATAGAAAACAGTTGATATACCAGTTTGCGTTTGAATCGGTGATGCTGGCACTACTCTCTTTGCTGATTGGCTTTGTGCTGGCAGTGCTCTTTCTGCCGGCATTCAACCAATTTACCGGTAAAGCGATTGCACTGAATACAACCAATATACTTTCTCTGGCTGGTATAAGTCTGGCTATCGCCCTTGTGGTGGGTTTACTGGCCGGGTGCTATCCTGCGCTATATCTCTCCGGCTTTCGACCGGTTCAGGTGCTGCGGGGAACCTTTACTGCGAAGTTATCGGCAGGATTTTCGAAACCACTGATCATTCTGCAGTTTGTACTCTCATCGTTCCTGATCATCAGCTCGGTTATTATGTATCGCCAGATGCAATATATTACAACCAAGGATCTTGGTTATGATCAGCATCAGCTCGTGGTAATTCCAACACAGGCTGGCTGGGGCGAGCGGCCGGAGCGGGTTGTGGAGCAATTCCGGCAACAGGTGGAACATATACCTTCTGTTGTGTCAGTAGCCGGAACAGATTATCCATTTGCGGGAGACGATGGAATGATTTACGGATACCAGGTAAACGGTGAGAACAAGGCTACGCATGGCTATACAATAGACGCAAACTATATTAAAACGCTGGGCATTGACATTGTGATGGGGCGTGATTTTGATGCCGGCACTTCAAGTGATTCAGTGCAGACTATCATTGTAAATGAGGCGCTGGTGAAAGATATGAAGTGGACGGACCCGCTTCACGAACATCTGAACTATCACGCCAGAAATCCGGAGGCAATAGGTTCGAGAGTGATCGGTGTGGTGAAGGATTTTCATTTCCTTTCTTTGCAGGAATCGATAAGTCCCATGTTCTTCACGATGGATCTGAACGATGGCAGTTTGTCAAACATGCTGGTGCGGATCAAGGGCGAAGATTTACCCGCCACGCTGGAGCAGCTCAAAAGAGCATTTACAGCGATAGCCCCTGACAAACCTTTTGAATATTCTTTCCTCGATGAAAATGTGGCACGGCAGTATGCATCATTCGAACACTGGATGAATATTATGGCTTTGGCTACAGGCTTTGCTATACTCATTTCGTGTCTGGGATTATTTGGATTGTCGGGTATAAATGCAGTGAACAGAACGCGCGAGATTGGCATTCGCAAGGTTATGGGAGC
>NZ_DAIQRQ010000072.1:0-22295 GCF_036786105.1 Ohtaekwangia sp. | reverse complement strand
GCTGGCAGCCTGAGGCCAGAAGCCCAAAAAAGACTTTGCACGCATAGGGGTATCTCATCTTCCGGTTGTCTGAGAGGAAACAACGCATTGGATTATGAAAATGATGAAAGCCACCCTTATTATCCTTGCTCTGCTATTCGTAACAGCGTTAGCATTTGGGCAGGGCGAGATCACGAAAGACCTCCGTTCCTTTAACCGGATTATTGCCTCTACAAAAGTAAACCTGATCCTGGAAGAAGGCGATCATGAAGGCATCCGCCTGGCCTATAGCGGTGTATCGCCAGACAAAATCAACATTGTGGTAAAAGGAAAGACACTACACATTTACCTGGACGATGCCAAGGTAATTGATAAGCCGGAGCACGATGGCGACTTTCGCTATAAGCGCAGCCCATACCATGGAGCAACCATCACTGCCTACGTAACCTATCGTGAGTTAAAACACCTGGAGATACGCGGCACGCAGGAGCTCATCTGCAAGACTCCATTGAAGGCAAAGAAATTCAAACTGAAGGCCTATGGACAAAATGAGATTACACTCGCTTCCATGAACGCTGAGTATCTGAAGACAAGTCTCTATGGTGAGAATGACCTGAAGATAAAAGGCGGCACAGCTGAATATCAGAAATACAGATTATTCGGTGAGAACAAAATCGACACACAAGCGCTCAAGAGCTATTCTACCATCACCAATATTTACGGCGAAAGTAAGATTAAACTTACTACACAGGATGAGCTTCGTGTAAATTCTTTCGGTGAGTCTCGCGTATCATACAACGGCGATGCCCAGGTAAGCCGCGGAATTGTATTTGGCAGAACTCACATTGATAAAATACAGTAACGTTATCTGTTATTGGTTACACGCTAATCGTAGCTATATATACCGATTAACGTGTAATGAATAACTTACTTTCTGTGTAATTCTGTGATTTCTGTGGGAAATAAATGCATTTTGCTCCTACAGAAATCACAGAAATTACACAGAAAACTTGTAACGATTAACGGGTAACGTAAAATTTTACTTGGCAGTCATTCCCAGCTTCTCTGCAGCAAACTTCTCTGCTGCCAGATATACTTCTTCATAATTTTTATTGGTAAGATAGCAGCCGATTACGTGGCCGCCGGCATCGGTAAAGGGTATAGTTTGTTTCTTGTCGTCTGGAGTGCCCAGCGCGGCATTCATCTCCAGCATTGCACTCACCTTTACTTGCGGGTCTTGCTCCTGTTCATTCTTGAAATAATACAGCGTAAGCGAAGGTTGCTTAACACGTTGAAAGGTTTCTTTGGTCATTGTAGTTTCTACCAATTCTTCGAGTTGAGTAGTGGCTTCCAATCTGTATTTGCTATACCAGTATTTGGATTGCTCCTCCGTATCATCAGTCGAGATGCTATATTTTCCACCTTTTACGGCACGTACTATATATAGCCCCCAGGGATCGTTGAGTAAAAATGCCGCGCTATTGTTAATCGCAATGTTAGGCGACATGTTGATAAGTGCATATACATCGTTCGGATACTCGGCTGCCAGCTTTAGTGCCAGGGTGCCTCCGGTGGAAGTACTCATCAAAATTACTTTGTTACCCAGTTGCTTGCCAATGGCCAATGCCTGTTTGGCGCTTTCCCACAACCGATCAGGTGTGAATGTCAACAATGCTTCTGTAGTGTCTATACCATGATCAGCAAGTCGTGCGAGGTATAGATTGCACCCAAACTTTTTAGCGAACTGCTCATGTACAGGTGCACCTTCCATTCGGCTTGCCGTAAAACCGTGCAGGTATACCACGGCATATTCTGTTTTTTGACGTGTACTGTCGGTCCACACAATCTTTGCTTCGTTGTCCGGTTTGAGAACATGCTTCGCTTCATTCGCAGCAATATACTTTTCAAGCGCAGCAGGATCCGATGGAACAGCTGGTAACGTGAGATCATAAACCGGTGTAGAGGGCTCCGGTCCCAAAAAGACAATAGCAACGATAACAAGAATCGGGAAAGTAATTTTGATCAGGCGGTTGGGTTTCATACAGATAAATTTACCGGGTAAATGTAGTTATCTATTAAAAGTATAAAATATTCTTTTGAGTTAAAACCATTTAACGCCACAATAATGCCCATTACCAGCGCTCCATAATGTAGAGTGGTTATTCGATGATTACATATTTATGCTTCCGTATAATTACGCAATGAGAATTGGTTAATGAAGCAACCAATTTTCAGTAGAATTTAAGGTGACTTTTGCCATCCTGTTTTTCATCACAACGGTGAGGCTGATGGAAGAGTGAAGTATATTTTACCTCACACGATTTCGCTGCAACATTCCTTACATGCACGAAAGATTTCCATCAAACATTAAACCTTCTGCATTACCTTTGCGTACTCAGAGTGGATGTATTTTTTAAGCGAGTGGTATGGCTGGTAACATGTCAACGAAAGAACATACGGCACACATTCACAACATCCAAACATTCTACCAAGCCTAAACCGCTGTGTACAATTTAAACACTAAAGAAATGAACTGGACAATATTATATATTACTGGTAAATCCGATTTCAGAAGCGATGTTCTCAGAAAACTCGAGCATTCACGCTTAAACATTATGCCGGGCTATAACGGTGGTGTAACCGACAATGATGTTCACGATATGTATTGGGTGGATGAGAAAACAGATCTCCGCGAAGTGAAGGAAGCAATCGGCAGCAAACTCATCTGGAAATACAGACTGCGTTTTTACACATGTCTCGAAGATTTCATTCAATCAAGAACTTCAACTGACGCCAACAAATTTACGCCGGAAGAACTTGACCTGATCCATTCCATGCAGACGAACAGTTAAGTTTAGTGTTCACCGTTACACGTTATTGGTTATTTGTTACCGGATTTCTCCCACAGAATTCACAGACTATCACAATAGAAAATCCTCACTGAAGTGTCAGATGAACATCTGATCTGCCAAATAACGGTTAACTTGTAACCGATAACGAGTAACGTTAACCTTGCTTTTCTTTCCACCGATCATATCGCTTCCGCAGCAGAACCACGGCATTTGGCCCACCTTTGGGTTGGCCAAATGTGTTCAGATTCAAAAAGGGCCGCTTGGGAGGATCATCTCTGTGAAATATAGTTATAAAAGCACTCGTGGCACGCTGCTCACCACATCGCCTGTCACCGCCCGCTTCTGAGCCGGCTTCCAGTGCCTGCATCAATATAGCATCTATCGGGAGAGATTGCTGTTGTCCGCGTACTACGGCGTCCATCACCTGTTTCAATACCTGGTCATTCGCCAATGTATTTCCCTGCACGGAAATACCCGGTGCTGTTAATGCACCCCCCACTGCGTGGGTCGAATCTCCGGTGTAGGTTGCCGGCGTCATGTAGTTAATCGTAACCACTGCATATTGCTGTCGTTCAGGATCAAACTCCGGGTCGCGCAAAGCTTTGATGATCTCCTCCGGGCTTGCGTTGGCCAACATCATGCTTACACCTTTGGCACGGGCATCGTTGTTACTCATGGCCTGCACAATAATGGCTCCTGTGCCGGGCATAATTCTTCCTATACCATAGCAATTAGGCGAGCAGGATGCACCGGCTATACCGATGGTACCCGTCTTTGCATCGATGAGGATGACAGACCAGGTTGCATGTGCCCTGATCGACAAAGCGAGGACGAAGAAAAGAAGGGAAGTAAAATGCCTGGTGTACATAGCGGGTTGCTCCCGAAGATAGTACATATTGTTTAGAAGCCGAACTTCAATCCCTGCTTCATGGCCTTTTCATATTTCTTCTTATCAAACCGGTAGAGGTAAGGGGCTTTGTGGGCACCGCCTGTCTTGCGTTCCTTCAGTCGTTCGAGTATACCGAGGCTCCGCATTTTCTTCTGGAAGTTTCTACGGTCAAGCGGCTTGTCCAGAATAGTTTCGTAGAGTCGTTGCAGCTCGGGCATGGTAAATTTCTCAGGCAGTAAATTATAACCGGCGGGGTAATCGTTCAGACTGAGTCGTAGTTTGTCCAGTGCTTTTTCTACCATCTGGTTATGATCATAGATTAAAGACGGCACTTCGTGAATATCCCACCAGCGACACTCATCGCTCAGCCAGTCGGGTTTAGGATCTACCTTTGAAAATTCTACCAATGCATAATACCCCACTGATATAAAACGCTCGCGCATCCAGCTCTTTTGTGTGCCTATTATACCGAGGCGTTTGCCCCGCTCCCGATCCGGTTCACCGAATGTATGGAATTGCTGCAGGTAAATATTCTTCAATGCCGTACGCTCCTGCAGTGTACGCACCGCAGAGTCATCTACCGATTCATCCCACTTTACAAATCCTCCGGGCAGGCACCACCTTCCATCTCTCCACTTCAGCAGCAATACTTTTAGCTGATCTTCGTGAAAACCGAAGATCACGCAATCCACTGATATACGCGGTACAAAGGTTTTATCGCCTTTCAGCAGGAAGTCCTGCAACTGTTTTTCCCTGTTCATAGATTCTTCAAATATCGCGATTGCCGCCTATTTTCCAGCAGTTGTCTTCAAATCTTTCGAATCCATTCATTGTGTATTGAAAACACAATGATTATTCTTTATCATTGTGTATATCTAACACATTAAACCAGACATTTATCATGATACGACCCGTTCAATTTGTGCTGGGGCCGGTAGTTGCTATAACACTATTATCAGCCTGCTCCGATAACACACCCTATCGCGATCTTAACAAGAATGGTAAACGCGATGTATATGAAGATTCACGTGAGCCCATCGACAAACGTATTGACGATCTGCTGCAGCAAATGACGCTGGAAGAAAAGGCGGGTATGATGTTCATCAACGGAAGTCGCATCAACAGCGATGGTTCACTTGACGACAGACCCGGCGAGGGAATGTTTGCCTTTGCACCAATCGCCACTAAGCTTATTACCGAGTATAACATGACGCACATCAATATATGGGCGGTGCCTGCCAAAAAAGCATTGGCTACATGGTATAACAATGTGCAGAAGTTTGCCGAAGAGAAGACTCGCCTCGGTATACCGGTAACCATTGCTTCTGACCCTCGCAATGCTTTCAGCAATAATATATTTTCCATGACGGCTAACGACTTCTCACAGTGGCCGGAGCCGCTGGGCTTTGCTGCCATTGGCGATGAAGCGCTGATGAAGCAACATGCTGATATAGCACGGCAGGAATATATAGCGGTAGGTATACGCGAGGCATTGCACCCTATGGCCGACCTTGCTACCGAGCCGCGCTGGCCACGCATCAGCGGCACATTTGGTGAAGATGCCAGGCTTTCTGCCAAACTGGTGAAAGCTTATATTGAAGGATTTCAGGGAACGAAACTTGATTCTACCAGTGTAGCTTGTATGACGAAGCACTTCTCGGGTGGTGGTCCGCAGAAAGAAGGGCTTGATCCGCACTTCGAGTTTCAGAAGGGGCAGGTATACCCGGGCAACAATTTCAACTATCACCTCATTCCGTTCGAAGCCGCATTTAAAGCACATACGGCAGCCATTATGCCCTATTACGGTGTGCCCACCGATCAGACGAGTGAAAATGTAGCATTCTCTTTCAACAAAGATATAATCACCAAACTGCTTCGCGAGAAGTATAAATACGATGGTGTTGTGTGTACCGACTGGGGCCTCATTACCGATGCCAAGATGGGCGACATTGTATGGCCTGCACGCGCATGGGGCGTTGAAAAGCTGTCGGAAGAAGAGCGCGTATTAAAAGTAATCAATGCGGGTGTGGATCAGTTTGGGGGCGAGAATTGCCCGCAGCATATTGTTAAACTGGTAAAAGACGGAAAGCTCACGGAAGCGCGTATCGATCAATCGGTGAAACGTTTGCTGCGTCAGAAATTTGAGCTGGGCTTATTTGAAAATCCCTATATCCATGTGGATCGTGCTGAGGAAGTTGTCGGCAGGAAAGAATTTAAAGAAGCCGCCGAAGCTGCACAACGCAGAGCGATTACGCTGCTGAAGAACGCTCCGGCCAAAACCGGAAATATACTTCCACTGGAAAGTAACAAACTTAAAATTTATGTTAAGAATGTAAATACTACTGTGGCCGCTCAATACGGGCAAGTGGTAGCCAAACCGGAACAGGCGGATATAGCGATCATTCGTCTGAACACACCGTGGTATCCGGTAGAGACTAAAAATTTCTTCGCGCGTGGATTTCATCATGGCGATCTTGACTTCAAAGGTATACAGAAAGATAGCATCCTGATGCTGCTGAAGACTGTGCCTACTATTGTAGATATATACCTTGATCGTCCGGCGGTGATACCCGAGATCAGCGAAAAAGCAAAAGGATTGCTGGCCGATTTCGGAGCAAGCGATGCAGCTGTACTGGATGTGATCTTCGGTAAAGCAAAACCAGGTGGTAAACTTCCAATCGAATTACCTGCTTCGATGGAAGCCGTGCGCAATCAGAAAGAAGACGTTCCGTACGACTCAAAAGATCCGCTCTATAAGTTCGGACACGGACTTAGTTATTAGTCATCCAGTTTATACAGGTTGTAGGCCCGGTGTTATGCCGGGCTTTACTTTCTCATGACACTCCTGTAAAAGATTTTGATGATAGCGTTTTAAATGTGTAACATTCACCTGCAATCAACCCTACGTGAAATGAAAATCAAGCGATTAACTTTATTGCTTCTCATGGCAACAGCATTGACAGCCACGGCACAGCGACTAAAAAGTGGCCCACAGGTGTTAACATTCTTTTCGGATGTTGACGATACGGAACAACCTTACGGACTATATCTCCCAAAGAATTATGATGAGAAAAAGAAATATCCACTCGTGATCATGTTGCACGGTGCAGGCTCAAACCACCGCCTGTCGTTGCGCAGGGTATTTGGTAAAAGTAATGCAAATGGTGAAACGGATGTAGAGGCTACACGTTATTTTCCCGAGTGGAAAGACGTAGAGTATATCGTGGCATCGCCATACGCACGCGGCACCATGGGCTATCAGGGTGTAGCGGAAAAAGATGTGATGGATGTATTAGCCGATGTAAAAAGCCGCTTTTCTATTGATGAAGATCGTATATACTTAACCGGTCTGTCGATGGGTGGTGGCGGTACGCTGTGGATCGGACTCACCCGTCCTGATATATGGGCTGCGTTGTTTCCCGTGTGTCCTGCGCCTCCCAAGGGAACGGATGAACTGGCACCGAACGCATTGAATCTGCCGGTGTTTTTTCATCATGGAGATCAGGATGGCGCAGTACCCGTTGCTGTATCGCGCGACTGGACAAAGAAATTAAAAGAGCTCGGTGTAAATGTTTCGTATACGGAGTACCCCGGAGTAAATCACAACAGTTGGGAGAATGCCTATAAAGATGAAGCTGTATTTGACTGGTTCAGCAAGTTCAAACGCAATAAGTTTCCAGATCGTGTCATGTTCAACTCGCGCAACTATAAATATAGCAAAGCTTACTGGGTAACGTTCGATCATATCACACCGGGCACACTGGCTACGATCGATGCTAAATTTACCGGTCCTAATCAACTGGACATTACCACTACCAACCTGGGTGCATTTACGTTGCAACTAAACGGCCATCCGAAATTCACTGCATCGCAGCCTCTGCAGGTTACCATCAACGGAAAGAAAGTAAAGACTACGGGAGGCGAAACAGTATCCTTCACCGAGCAACAAGGTAAATGGGCTGCGGGTAAATTTGAGCTGCAACCGGTTATGAAGAAGCCCGGAGCAGAAGGACCCATCGCAGCCGGTTTTTCACAACGTCATATCTATGTATACGGAACTGCGGGCAATCCATCGGAAGCCGAATTGAAATTGCGTATGGACATTGCCACGCAGGCTGCAAGCTGGTCTATCTATCGCAATGCTTTCCTCGGACGCATTATGGTATTTCCGCGCATCGTAGCCGATCGCGATGTAAGACCAAGCGATATTGAAAGCGCTGATCTCGTGCTCTTCGGAACGAAAGAAACAAACTCGCTCATCAATCAATATAGTGACAAGCTCCCGATACAACTGAATGCTTCGGCGGCCAACGACTATGGATTGTTCTATATACTTCCTATGAACAAACACTATATCGTAATCAACTCGGGCTTGTCGTGGTGGGCTGGTGCACAGCCCGGGGGGTTACCATTCCTCCCGCCTTCGTTGCTGGCATTAAATCAGTTTAAAGATTTTATACTCTTCAAGAACAGCACTGCTACCGTTATAACAGACGGATACTTTAACGAGAACTGGACGTTGCCTGCAGAAGCTGTGAAAGCAGCTACAGCATCGGGCGCTGTTACGGTAAAATAGTTACGAGCTGCCAGCTACAAGCTGCTGGCAGATTATCTTTTAGCTGCATTATCTGTGTGATCTGCGGAAGTACATTTAGCTCCCCTGGATTACACAGATATTTTTCTTTGGAACCTCTGTGTCTTCTTTGTGACCTTGGTACAACGGGGATTTCTCCGCCACACAAACCCCACTCCCACTCCTCTAACAGCTGGCAGCTCAAAGCTCGCAGCTATTTCACATACACCGCTTCGCTCGCCACCGAAACACCATTCTCATTAAACGCTTCAATCGCAAAATAATAGCGCACGCCTTTTGAGAGCGCGCGTACTTCCAGCGACTCGGGTTGATCTGCAAATACCTGGTACGTTTGGTATAGTTTATCTTTAGCAATACCCCACAGTATATTATACCCCACGGCACCGGGCACCCGCTGCCATTTTATAAATGCGTTGCGCGGATCACTGTCGCGTACCACAGTGAATTTACCCGGTGTCTTCGGAGCCTTTCCTCCACCATTACCGAATACACGAATATCGCTGATAGCCAGGTTGGGCGAGGCTACATATACATGCTCATAGCGTATATACCTTGCCTGCACCGGCTTCTCCAGTTCAATATAGGCATTGGGACGATCACGTCTCTCATCAGAGAGATCAGCGATCTTCATCCATACCTTTCCATCGCGGGAAGCAAAGAGGCGGAACTGGGTATATATCTTCGGATCGAAACCATCGTATATATTCGATTTATAGTCGGTGTAGTTTACCTGTACGGCTTTTACTTCCTGATCGCGTTGCAGATCTACCATTACCCACTCGCCCGGCCGGTTGCGTTGTGCTACCCAGAACGTTCGCGGATTCTCATCGGTAATGTTCGCCACCTGAAATGTATCTCTTACAGACGATGCTGTTGCAGGCTTTTTATACGACAGTAACATCCATCCTGTAAAGAGCTCATCTTTATTCTGCCATTTCCCGGCAGGCAGGTAATGTGGCAGATCGCCAAAGCGTGTGTTGGCAAACATCTGCCCATCCTTATCGAAGCCGGTAGGGAACATGGCAATTCTTCTTTCAAAGTTCCAGTTCACAGCCACCCACGGTGTACCGGTGTTCCAATAGTTACCATAGTTGTCCTGAAATGTATTGCCATGCCCTGCACCGGTTACAAATCCACCCGGTTTATAGGATACAGGATTGTAGGGTGCATACGTGAAGGGCCCAAGCGGATGATCGCCCACATACGTACCGTTAGCATACACATTATACTCGGTGCCGGGCGCTCCGTATTGCAGGTAATATTTGCCATTGTGCTTCGTCATCCATGCACCTTCTATAAACGGCTTGATGTCCGAGCGATGATCGCGGCCGAAGCGCTCCCAGCCATGTTCTTCCGGATGGAGATAGAGCATTTCTTTATACTCGCCTTTATACTTCAACCGAAGATGTTTATCGAGCTCACTGCCATAGATCGGGTATACATTAGACGATCCCCAGTACATATACCATTTGTCCAGTTCTTCATCATAAAACAAGGCAGGGTCCCACGGGCCTATATCTTTTGGCAGCCGTGGCAGCCAGCGGTTATAGAAATATAGTTTGCCGTTTTCCGGAGTGGTTGTAAAGAGAATGGGGCGCTGCTCGAATGTAGATTGAAAAAGATAGAGCGTGTCGCGCACCGAGATAGCCGCCGGTGCACACATATCTTCCATCGGCCACTTGTCGGGAACAATATAGTTCCAGTGAACGAGATCTTTTGAATGCCAGTAACCGCCGGAGATGGTAACAAACAAATAGTATTCGCCTTTATGATTTACGATTACGGGATCGGCTCCGGATCGATACGATATGCTGTCGTTGAGCTGTTCGTAATTATACCGGTAGTTGATATCCATGGGATTGCAGTACGTACGCTGCGTAATCGCCTGTGCCTGCGCCAATATGGGCAGGCATCCCATCAGGAATATATAGATTCTTCTCATGCGCGAGTGCATTATTTTTTTTCCCGGTTACGGAACAGGGAAATGCAACCAGCAGCAATTTACGAAGATGGCAGGAAAGCAGGGTATTCGCTACGGCTCGGGGCAATAGATGCGCTCGTAGTCGTCATGCTCATATACTTCTTTGCGCAACATTTTTCCTTCGCTGTTGTAGTAAATTACCACGAAGACTGAAGCCTCCTCTACATGTTTCTCTGTGAAATACAAAGGCCTGTCTGACGAACCAACATTAACAATGTCGCTGAAGTTAAGCGGAATTACAATGCCGCGTTTGTTGTGAATAACACCATAGTCTTTGTCCCGTTGAATGATGGCAATCTTTTCTTCGGGCTTGTTCTGTATCAGGCGTATGCGCTTCACGTTATCCAGCACAACCTTTCGTAACTTCAGGTTATATAACATCCATAACTGATTTTTCCTGACCCACGCCAGCGAATCACTCCACGGTTGTATCTCCGAAAATTCAAAACCACTGATCGGTTTATTATTCCAGTCAATAAATCCATACCAGCCACCCTTCAACGCAATCAATACGGCAGGTGTATACGCCGAAAGGTTCTTGCTGTATTCAGGCTTCACCAGTTTCTTCCGGTGCACATCAAACAATCCAAACTTCCGCGCTTTCAATAATGAAACTGTCCGTTCATTCAGGCTGCCGATTGCATCGTATTCGGCCGGTAACAGAATTTTTCCATCCGCAGTAATAAGTCCCTTCTTATCTTTCTTTGTTACCATAAAAATATTGCGTCCAACATGCTGGATGTGATCGTACGATACAGCCAGTATTTTTTGTGCCTCACGATTAAACAATATTTTTTTATCGCCTTGTTGCAGCAGAAAAAATGCTGACGAATCCTGACCCGGTATAAATTCAATACGAGCCGGACGCTTCACGCGCAATACCGGACTCATTCGACCTGCGCTATATATCAACAAGCTATCATTGCGTATACCGATAGCCAACGTACCCGCAAAGAATACTGAATCATAGCGCTGGGTATTCGTAAAATAGTTCAACGGTTCCAACAGCCGCCAGCCGGTAACAGATTTAGCTGCCACCCACGGCTTGCTCATCATCATCGTATCGTATGCTCCTGTACTCTCACCTTTATTATTATAGAGCGACCACTGCGATGCTACATGAGCCACGCCACCAAAGAATGCAGGCAACAGATTTTGTTCGTTGAACGGAATATATACTTGCAGTTGCTGATCAAATACACCTTCATACTTTCCGGCACGCGCCCAGATCATACCATTGGGCCACGGCTTTACTTCTTCAAAGGCATCCTTTAATTTCAGGGGCACCTGGTCGGCCGTGGCGGATACCGCATCCGTTGTAGCAAGCCAATACTTATGATCGCGATGAAGAATTACTACATTTCCTGTCACAGCAATGTCATCCCAATCAAACCCGAGTAGTTGCCGGCCGGTAAAAGTTCGTATCGACCAGCGGTTGTTCTTTTTGATGGCCAGCAGTTTTCCATCCAACACTTTTGCTTCGTCTACACACGGATCGCCCGGGTTAAAGCCTGTCTTATGAATTACTTTCGTACAGGTCTGATTTTCGATCAGCAAAAAGCCGGCACCAAGATCTTCAACCGATGTTACTTCACCCCGATACACCAGTCCACCGTTGCGGCTCACCACTTTGCCGGGTAGCACCAGCACATCTTCATCAATGTTGCCGCAGCGATATAGGGGGTCAAGATCTTCCGATTCAGCCGGAATCACTTCATGGCCCTCGGCATCCATAAACCCGAACGCATTTTTATGGAAGAACGGCACCAGGTAAAGGCGTTCCAATTGATAAAGCTGGTTGATGGAATCGCTTTGCAACGCTGCGGGTAGTGGCTGCGCCTGTTGCTCTTCCGAAAGCAAATGATATAATATAGCCCGGGCCTTGTTGGCATACGAGCTCTGTGGATATTGTTCCACATAAGCCGCATAACTTTCGAGTGTACCAGGCGCTGTTGCTATCTCAAAGATATTGCGTTCAACCTCATGACGATAAGTGGTTTGTGGATAGGTTTGCAGAAACGCTTTATAAGAGAATAATCGTTTGTCGCGTGTCTTGTCTTCAAACAATAATTTTTCATACAACGCCTTTGCTTTTGTTATCTCTTGCGCCTGTGGATACCGGGATATATAGGTTTCGAATGCCTGGTATGTATTGATCTTGCGTGCATCCTCAAACGCTGCCTTGTCGCGAAGCTCGCTGGCCCGCGAACATTGTTGTGCCGATGGAAAATTTTTCAGGAAGTAGATATAGGCTTGTTCTGTATTAAGCCTTTGCGCACGACTAAAACCGGCACTATCAATGCGTTCGCCAAGACGTATGATAATTATACTGTCTAGTGGAAAACGCTTCATTTTTTCACGCTCTTTCGATGAAGAAAGTGTGTAATCATGTAAAGCCCTGGTAACATACTGATGGGCTGAATCTACCTGAAATGCCGGGTTGTTTGCCGCGAAAAAGTAACGGGCTATTACGTATCGGGCAACAGCATTCACGCTGTCTTTCTGTAATATCTTTTTTGTTTGCTCGTATGCACGCTCCCATTTTTGCTTCTGAAGGTTACTCAGGGCACTTCGCTCTGTTGAAAATTGTGCGTGCAGTTCTCCTGCCAGCAACAACATAGCAGTGAAAAGTATGATAAGTTTTCTAATCAATGTGGTAATATCTTCGAGCGTGCGGGTAAAACTACGAACTTCAACGCAAGATTTATTCCTGACAAAGCTTGCCAATATTGTATGATGTAATAAATTTTGTAAATTTTCAGGATGTTAACTTTCCGGCATGGCTAAGCTCAAGAACATTATCAAGCAATTATCAGAAAAGGATTTCAAAGCTATTTACGACTCACTTATCGAGAGTAATGCGGAGAAATCTGCATACCTACTGAGGTCGCTTCGCGAACGACAATTATCAGACAACAAGATCATGTCTGAGCTGGAGGTAAATGCTAACGCGTACTATACTTTACGCTCGCGCCTTAACCTCAAGATAGAAGAATATTTGATGGGACAATTGGAGAGCCCGCGCACGGATGTACTGCGTAAAGTAGCCAACATCACCGAAGTGCTCTTCACAAAAAAGAAAGCTATTTCTGTTGCCACTCTTAAGAAATTGGAGAAGGAACTGCTGGACTACGATCTGGCCAACGAGCTGACAATCATCTACAAATCGCTTAAGAAGCTGAACATCAACTCGCCCGATTACTTTCAATACTCGCAGTTGTATAACCGGCATGTAGCCTATATGCTGGCGGTAGACAAGGCCGAAGACCTGCTTGCGGATTACTTCAAAAAGTATGGCGATTATATGCTGAATGGCGGTGAAGTAGAAAAGCTCGGCCTCGGTCTGCTTATGAAAGAGATGCAGAATGTTGCCAAGTTGTACGAGTCGCACCGGCTGTATGTATACCAAAGCTGCATGTACATCTTCCACCGATTGTTTGTGGAAGTAGACGACAACATGAACCAGGAAGGTGAGTCGATCGAAGATATATTTGACAAAGTGCAGAAGATCTTCGAAAGCTATCACCTCGACTCAATCTATTATCACATCAATCTTGTGTTCGAGTTTCTCAAGCTGGAGTACTACAATCACTATAAAGTATATCGCCAGGCGGAGAAATATTATGAAGAAGTGAACGATGCGTGTGCTAACCTGATGGTGAACTACTCAACGTTTACCTTCCCTGCGCAGTTCCTGCTCTCGAAACTCGATCGCCACCTGCGCACCAACACAGAAGCCGAACTCTACGCTGAAAACGAAAGTATATTCATTGACTACGAAGTAGATACGATGGATATACCCAAGCACATTGTATACACTGTATACCGTGCACTATCTTCTTACTACGTAGGTAAATTTGAAGAATCTGCCCGCCTTATCAACGGTCTGCTCAACGATGTGAGTCTCAAAAAATATCCATACGCACAACTGGAGATCAAGTCGTTGCTGGCATTGCAATACACCTTGCTTCGCGATGTAGAGTTGTTCAACCAGCTATCGAACAGCATTCAGCGGCAGATACGCCTGTTCGGAAAAGACAGCTGCGAGAATATTCAACTCTTCCTGAAGATTCTGAAAATATCAACCAGCGAAGCAAAGAAAGAAAAAGCGAAGAAGATTAACGCCGTAATACCGCGCCTTAACTCGCTGAGCGTTTCGTACTTCGCCCCTACCAAACTGGTAAAGCTTGACGATCGCTTTGTGAATCTTCTCACAGAACTATGATCAGTTATTAGTTATCCGTTACAGGTTAATCGTTAACTGGTTCAGTCGGGTGTTTCAGCTGACTCGAATGGAGCGTATTAGCCATAAAGTGTCAGATGGAAACATCTGATACTCTTAGTACTACGGATAACTGCTAACAATTAACAGATAACTACCAAGAAAGCAAAGTCCCGCTCCGAGCTTCGAAGCGGGACTTGTTTTTTTGGTGGAATATATACTCTCGTACTATACTTCTAGTTTAACGATGCTCTCATGCGAAAGCGGCTTGTTGAGGTAAAGCTTTACGTTATCGTATTTCTTGGAACGGTTAAAGTCCTGCGGGTTGATGGATGATGTGAGCATCACAATCTTGCACTTCTTTTTGGCGGTGTTGGAAAGTTTTTCAAACTCATCGAGGAATTGAAAACCATCCATCAGCGGCATATCGATGTCGAGGAAGATTACATCCGGCAACACCTGGTCAGCTACATCCAGCTTTTCCATGTTCTTTAAAAATTCAATGGCACTCTTGGCGCCTGTATGAGTATAGATGTTTTCAGTTACAGAAGCCGCCTCGATCATTTTCTGATTGATGAGGTTGTCGATCTCATTATCATCAATGAGCATGACGGTGCGATATTTCTTTCCTGCCATAGGTATTTTTAATGCTCTATAAAAATAAGGTATTGATACTGATTTGCAAAAGCCTCTAAATATCAAATTTGATCCCCTGCGCCAGCGGGAGGCTACTACCGAAATTAATGGTATTAGTTTGTCTGCGCATATACACTTTCCATGCGTCTGAACCTGACTCACGACCACCACCGGTCTCCTTCTCTCCACCAAAGGCTCCTCCTATTTCCGCCCCAGATGTGCCAATATTTACATTGGCTATACCGCAGTCGGAGCCCTCGTGCGATAAAAAACGCTCCATATCGTGCAGGCTGGAGGTCATAATAGCGGAAGAGAGGCCCTGCTTTACCCCATTCTGCAAGGCAATAGCCTCTTCTAATGAGGTATAGCGAATCAGGTACAAGATGGGAGCAAACGTCTCTTGCTGTACAATCTCAAATTCATTTTTCACTTCGGCTACTGCCGGCTTCACATAGCATCCTGACTCATATCCTTTGCCTGTGAGCACGCCACCTTCGATCACAAACTTACCGCCCTCCTTCTTTACTTTTTCAAGGGCATTCTCATATAATTTCACAGCTTGCTGATCGATGAGCGGACCAACATGGTTATGAGCATCAAGCGGATTACCGATGTTGAGTTGTGCGTATGCTTTAGCGAGGCGCGCCTTCAAATCATCATATATACTATCGTGAACAATTAGCCTGCGCGTTGTGGTGCATCGCTGGCCGGCCGTGCCTACAGCACCGAATAAGGCTCCGCGCACGGCAATATCGATGTTGGCATTTTCTGTGATAATGATGGCATTGTTACCACCCAGCTCCAACAGGGAGCGACCTAATCGTTCACTTACCGCTGCAGCTACTGCTTTTCCCATACGGGTTGACCCGGTAGCCGATACCAGTGGAATATTTTCATCTTTCGCCAACAGCTGCCCGATCGTATAGTCGCCATTGATGAGTACAGATACACCCTCCGGCACTTCGTTCTTACCAAATACCTGCTGCACAATCTGCTGGCAAGCTATGCCACAGAGCGGAGTTTTTTCCGATGGTTTCCAAACACAGGTATCGCCACATACCCAGGCAATCATAGAGTTCCATGACCATACCGCTACCGGAAAGTTGAACGCCGAGATAATGCCTACAATGCCTACCGGGTGCCATTGCTCGTACATGCGGTGATTCGGTCGTTCAGAGTGCATGGTAAGGCCGTGCAACTGTCGCGACAAGCCTACGGCAAAATCGCAGATGTCTATCATCTCCTGCACTTCGCCAAGTCCTTCCTGGTAAGATTTACCCATTTCGTATGACACGAGTTTTCCGAGGGGCTCTTTATATTTTCGCAATGCTTCACCGATCTGGCGTACTATCTCACCGCGCTTGGGTGCCGGCCATCTGCGCCATTCTTTAAACGCAGCGTCTGCCTGTGCTACGGCCTGATAATATGATGCTTCATCGGTAGCATACACAGCACCAATCAGTGCTCCGTCTACCGGTGAATAAGATTCTATAGCTGCACCGGTTGTATCATACCATTTCGTGCCGGTGGAAGTACCGAGGTTATTCTTTTTTATACCCAGTACTTCCAATGCTTCTTTTATACCGAAGTTCTCCATCTGATTTTGTAGAATTAATAAGAGAATGAACGCTTTTTTGATATAGGAGCATTCACCCAGCTTATGCGTAAGCGCACAAAGCTATAAAACTAATTGAAATGACTTACATCCGGAGTTCACCACTCCATTCCGTAGGTGCCTTTTTCACCATTGGGATAAAATCCTTCGATGAGGATACCCCCTTTCTTGAAATCAAGGATGCGGTTAAGGTCTTCAACATTATCAACAGGAACCTTGTCTATGTAGGCAATCACAAAATTATCGCGAAGGCCGGCTTCTTTCCATTTGCCAGCGGTGAGCTTCTTCACTCGCACTCCGCCTTCCAGTTGCATATCGTTAAGCTCTTTATAGGGAACATCTTCGAGCGTCATGCCCGTTAATTCATAGCGTACTTCTTTCTTTTCTACCTCCACACTTCCATTATTATTCTTAAGTCGCGCGTTCACATCGTTGCGTTCACCTTTTCGCAGGTATGATACCCTGATCTCTTTTCCGGGGCGATTGCGCGCCACCCACTCCTGCAACTCGGATACTGAATTAACTGCATGGCCATCTATACCGATGATCACATCGCCCGTGAGAATGCCGCTTTGCTCGGCAGCACTTCCTTCATTAACACGATTTACCAATACTCCCTGGTTTACCTTGAGGTCGAAATCTTCCGCTACATTGGCATTTACATCGGTAATCACAATACCGAGCAAGCCGCGCTGCACCTGACCGAACTCCAGCAGATCGTCCATTACTTTCTTTACCAGACTTACCGGTATAGCAAAACTATATCCCTGGTAACTTCCGGAAGATGTAGCAATCGCAGTGTTTATACCAATGAGTTCGCCCTGCAGATTTACGAGGGCACCACCGCTGTTGCCGGGGTTAACCGCAGCATCCGTTTGAATGAATGACTCTACCTGCAGGTTGCTGCGATCGCGCAGTATACCAATGTTGCGCGCCTTGGCACTTACTATGCCGGCTGTAACCGTAGAGTTTAAATCGAAAGGATTGCCAACGGCCAGCACCCACTCGCCCGGAGTAATTTTATCCGAATCGCCATAGCGTATGAAAGGGAGATTACGACTGCGTATTTTCAGTAAAGCTAAATCAGTGGTGGGATCCGAGCCAATCAGCTTGGCATAAAAGCGCTGGTTGTTGTTCATTACCACTTCAACACTGTTTGCATCTTCCACTACATGGTAGTTGGTAACTATATATCCGTCATCTGAAATGATAACACCCGATCCGGATGAGCGCACCGGAGCATCCAGGCGTTGCTGCAGTGGATTGATGCTGAAATCGCCCGGGCCATAGGATGTTTGAATATGTACCACCGCCGATGTTACCTTTTTGGCTGTAGCCAGAAAGTCGAGTTCCTTGGGCACGCGATAAGCAGTGTCTGATGAGTAGCCGGCCAGTACCAGCTGTTGCCGCGCTTCGATGGACGGATACGATGCATTGGAAAAATCGAGAAAGCGGATCGTGAATATTGATCCGATTATACCTCCTGCACAAGCAGAGAAAATGACAATAAGCACCAAAATTGATCTCTTCATAACCCCACAGTTTTTAGTTCAACAGTGATCACACACGAAAAAGTTGAGGATACAGAAAGTTAACGTTTCTTTTCTGGATTCCGTACCGCAATGCAAGAAGATGCCCAGTTTTTCCATGAGCTGCAGAAGGGTGGCTACTGTTTGCGAGAGTGGCTACAGTTACTGGCTACTAGCTGTTGGGACGTGTGTGATTGTATGTGTAATTAGCCTCCGTAGATTTCTTTGTAGCTCTGCGTCTTCTAAAGGATTTCTGTGCAACTGGATTTTCATTTCCACATCCCAAATTATACAGATTAAAATAAACTCGACCGTTCACAATTCTAGCGGCCAGCAGCTGGTAGCCAACAGCCATTCTCAAAGCTTGTTGCTATCTCAAAAAAAAAGACTCCCGGTTTCCCAGGAGTCTACCACCTAACCTAACTCTACCTTATAAACCTTATGCCTTAGTTTACTTTAATAGTAGCTTTCACTACTTTCTTCTCATCCTTCGGTACAGTGATTTCCAGTATACCATTCACATATTTTGCGCTGATTGCGTTGACATCAACATTTTCAGGCAGTGAGAATGAACGGCTGAAAGTACCGTACTGAGTTTCGATTGAATGGAAGTTGTTGTCTTTTTTCTCTTTTGTGAACTTACGCTCACCGCTAATGGTAAGCAGGTTGTCGTTCACATCGAGTTTAAAATCTTCTTTGTTCACACCCGGAACAGCTACATGAATTTCGAAAGCTTTTTCACCTTCTACAATGTCAACACGAGGCACGAAGCTGTAGGCTGAACCACCGGCACGACTTACAGATTCATTGAAGAATCGATCGATCAGATTGCTGAAAGAAGTCGGTACAAAATCATTCAGCGCGGAGTTATAACGAACAATGCTCATAATTTTAAATGTTTAGTGTTTTTAAATCTTTGATGAGCCTATCTGTAAAAAATGTACCGATTGATTTTTAGAGACAATATGACCGAATTTAAGGCTAAAATCGGGTTAATAAAGACATTTTGTCCTATGTAAGCCTTGAGTTTTGAGCTGCGGGCTGCGAGAATGGCGGTGGCAGTCTCTGGCGGCTGCTTCCAGCTTGTTGGAAGTATGAAAAAGTGAAATGTAATAGGTGGGACGGACTTTTGCTTCTGCTAATGATAACAGCCAGGAAATCTTTTCCCGGCTGTACTTATTACTCGTCTTAGTGATGCTTAACGACAATATACCCACATCTGCTAGCGGCAGGCAGCCAGAAGCCAGCAGCTTACATCTACTGCAATTGCTTCAACACCTTCCACATTTCGTCTGCTACAAACTGGTTTCCTTTTTCATTGAGGTGAACTCGATCGCTGGTAAGTACACCAGATTCTTTGTTGTCTTTGTTGTATTGTTTGTTATAGTCGAGGAATGCTGTGCGCAGGTCAACCAATGGCAAACTGTTTTTCTTCGCGATGTTACGGATCATGTTGCTATAAAAATTCAAATCGCCATCCAGCTCGTTGCTGAAGTCGGTGCGTTCACCTATCACGGCAGGTGTACATAAAATAATCTTTGCTCCCTGTGCCTGTATCTTTTTGATCAAAGCATTATAAAAGCCTTCAAACTTGTTGGCATCTGTGCCGGTGCCATAGGAACGTTTATGCCATACATCGTTCACACCTATATAGATCACCACCACATCAGGCTTCTTGCTCAGCACATCATCTTCGAGGCGAAGGTATAGATCATATACTTTGTTGCCGCCAATGCCGGCTCCCACAAAATCATAGTTAGCAGCAGTGCCTTCTTTTGTTGCCAGGTCTGCTATACGCGTGATATAGCCACCGGGCTTTGCACCGGCTTCGGTAATAGAATCGCCGAAGAATATAACTTTCTTTTTCTGCTGAGGCATAAACGAACTGAGTGTGAACAACGCGAGTATAATCGCAAAGATTGAGATTTGTTTCATGACGTTCTGGGTTTAAGGAAGTTTAAATATACATAATCCGTCAGCAAGCCAATTTGCATAAAAAAGAATTACAAGTGTGGTGACTATAATGTCTTGAATAAAAGAAGGCATCCGCAACACTTTTTGTGTGCAAATGCCTTCATCACAATTATAAAAAAGCGATTAACTGATGAGCTTGATTGACGCAGAGTTGATACAGAAGCGCAAGCCTGTAGGCGGAGGTCCATCGGGAAATACATGGCCGAGATGGCCATCGCATACATTGCACATCACTTCAATGCGGTGCATACCATGACTGCGGTCACCTTCATATTTGATCACGTTATCTTTTACCGGCTCATTAAAACTTGGCCATCCGGTACCCGACTCAAATTTTTGTCGCGAGTCAAACAAAGGAGTACCGCAGCAACGGCACGCATACAAGCCCGGGTCGTGCGCTTCACAGTATTCGCCGGAGAATGCGAACTCTGTGCCCTTCTGTCGCGTAATGCGGAACTCTTCCGGGGTAAGTTCCTTTTTCCATTCTTCATTTGATTTCTCCACGCGCTTGTCGGGGGCGGGATTGCCTTTGGTGGCATATTGCAAAACATCAGACCACTTCATACGTAATAAGTATATATTATTTGTTGCTTGCTATAGATTGAAGACAGTACAGAAACATCTATACACCGCTATATCAACATATTTCTCCCGATTTAGTTCGCGCTACCGAATAACTGTACTTTCCTTGATTTGTAATCGTAAGGTAATACGAGCGAACGAGAATTGCCATCGTTTGACGGCTATATTTCAGAGCTATATTTCTTCTCATGCATCCATAATCATTCCGCTTCTGCACGTAATCACTGGAAATCGTATTGGCCCGGTTTGTCTACACATTGCCTGCGAAGGTCTAGGGAATAGGCTTGTCACGTAATTTTAAAGGTCCGCAATCGTATTGATGCTACAGAAACCAAAAAATTATGAAGCAATTAAAAATATTTCTTCTCTCCACGGCTGTATTCTTCATGGCATTGGGCTGTAGCAATGAAGATGTAAATTCAAGTGATACCAGCAGTGGAAATCTTGATCAGACCTCCTTAGACATTGCACAAACTTCCGGTCAATTGGCAAGTGGTACCAGCTTCAGGATTGCCGGCAGCAGTGCAGACAGCACGGGCACTTCCACTGCCGATTGCAAACCAGGACGCAACGGTGCCCGACACAATCGCCAGAAAGGTATATTGGATGGGCTAAACCTCATTGCTCCTACTGATGAGCTGCTGGCCCTTGTTGATGCAGAAAGCGCCAGCGACATACGTGGCTTGCGCATCTCGAGGAATGGTGGAGCCACTATTACTAACTACAACGCCTCTGGTGAAGTTGTTATGCTTCCATTCTACGCAACCGATGGTCCGCAAGGATGTAGTTTTAGCGGACATCAATTTCCATTGTATGACTCACTCCTTTCCAGCATTGTAAAAACGGAGATTGATTTTGGAACCGGGGTAACGTATAAGCGGGATACGGTAGAGATTACACGTGCCGGCAAGATCATTATCACGAGAACGAAGGATGGATCTACAGTAACGGAAGTCACCACTTTTGATGGCTACTCGGTGAATGGTATAAAGATAGCCGGTACAAAAACGCGCGTATCTACATTCGACTCATCGACTGGCACAGGTTCATCTACTACATCGGTAGCGAACGGCGTGATTACTTTGGCTGATGGAACTGTAACTACATGGAAGTCTGATAAATCAAGAGTATCAAAGATCACCTTTAGTGAAAGCACAGGTTTCCCGGCAAGCGGTACCATTACCACAGATGTAGATGCCAGTGTAGTTGCCACAGATGGCACCCTAATATATTCGCACAAAACAACATCACCCCTGGTTGAGAATATAGCGTGCGAAGGACGCAGGCATGGTCCTGTAAGCGGAACGCTTGAAACCGTTTATCGCACCGACACGCTTGTTGTAGACTTTGGCGATGGCACTTGCACTAACAAAACGATTACGATAACACTCAACGGAGTAACCACAACAAAAACGATTGGCGAGTAACTTGAGTAGTTGATA